>NZ_CP135000.1:0-300000 GCF_039376655.1 Buchnera aphidicola (Pseudoregma panicola)
ATGATAAAACTAATTAATTTTGATGTTATAGTAGTTGGTGGTGGGCATGCAGGAACGGAAGCTTCTATTATTTCAGCTAAAAAGGATATGAAAACTTTATTGTTAACTCAAAATATTAATAAAATAGGTGAACTGTCTTGTAATCCTTCTATAGGAGGTATAGGTAAAAGTCATTTAGTTAAAGAAATAGATGCATTAGGTGGAATTATGGCAAGGATTGCTGATAGATCTTGTATACAATTTAGATATTTAAATACTAATAAAGGATTTGCTGTAAGATCTACTAGAATGCAAGTTGATAGATATTTTTATAAAAAATATGTTCATAAATTTTTGTTTAATAGAAAGAATTTATTCATAATGGAATATGAAGTTTCAAATTTAATTTTAAAAAATAATAAAGTAACAGGAGTAATTACAAGTTCTGGAAATAGGTTTTATTCTAAATCTGTTATATTAACTACAGGAACTTTTTTAAATGGTAAAATTTATTTAGGAAAAAAATGTTCTATTGGTGGCAGAGTTAACGATTTTTCTTCTATAGATTTATCTTCAAATTTAAAAAAATTTCCTTTTAGATTTGGGAGATTAAAAACTGGAACTCCTCCTAGATTAGATTCTAGAACTATAAATTTTAATAAATTAGAAAAACAAAAAAGTCATAAAATTAGATCTAATTTTTCTTTTTTAAATGAGAAATATAAAAGATTACCTCATATTCCTTGTTATATAACATATACTAATGAATTAACTTTTGATATTATAAAGAATAATATTAAAAAAAGTGCTATGTATTCTGGAGTTATAAATAGTGTAGGTCCAAGATATTGTCCATCTATTGAAGATAAAATAATTAGATTTCCTGATAGAAAAAAACATCAAATTTTTTTAGAACCTGAAGGAATAAATAGTTTTTATATTTATCCAAATGGAATTTCTACAAGTTTTTCTAAGAGTATTCAAAAAAAAATTTTATATTCTATAAAAGGATTAGAAAATTCAAAAATATTAAATTTTGGATATGCTGTAGAATATGATTTTTTTGATCCAAGAGATTTAAAAAAAACTTTAGAGAGCATTTATATAGAAGGATTGTTTTTTGCAGGTCAAATAAATGGTACCACAGGATATGAAGAAGCTGCCTCTCAAGGTTTATTAGCTGGAATTAATGCATCTTTATATAGTTCTAATACTTCAGGATGGTTTCCTAAAAGAAATCTTTCTTATTTAGGGGTTTTGATAGATGACTTATGCGTTAAAGGAACAAGTGAACCATATAGAATGTTTACTTCTAGATCTGAAAATCGTCTTTTTTTAAGAGAAGATAATGCTGATATTAGATTAACAAAAATAGGAAGATCTTTAGGAACAGTAAGTAATTTTAGATGGAAAAGATATTGTGAAAAAATAAAAAATATAGAAAATGAAATAAAAAATTTGAAAAAATATAAATTATTTTTAAATTCATTAGATGATATTATTTTAAGGAAAAAATTTGGAATTGTTTTAAAAAATGGTTTATCTTGTTATGAAATTCTAAAAAGGCCTAATTTTGATATTGAAAATTTTCATTTTTTAAAGAATTTTAGTTTTATGTCTAATGATTTAGAAGCTATTAAACAATCAGAAATAATTTCTAAATATGAAGGTTATATAAAAAGACAAAATAAAGAACTTGAAAAAGTTAGTTTTTATGAAGATATTGTTTTGCCTGAAAAATTTGATTATTCTAAGATAATAGGTTTATCTAAAGAAGTTATTTCAATTTTAAATAAATATAAACCATGTTCTATCGGTCAGGCATCTAGAATACAAGGTATTACTCCAGCAGCAATATCTATTTTATTAATTAATATAAAAAAAAAGTTTATAAAATGTTAATTTTTATGATAGATTTTTTATAATATTTCTGTTTTTTTAAAAATGTATTTATAAATTAAATTTGTATAATATAAAATAAGATATTTTTAATAAAAGGTTTTTATTTAATGAATTTTACTTATATTTTTAATACTAAAGATTATATTAATCATCATTTAACTCATTTACAGATGAATTTAAGAAATTTTTCTTTTATAAATAACAGTTCAGGAAATGATTTTTGGGTTTTAAATATAGATTCTATTTTTTTTTCTAATTTTTTATGTATTTTATTTTTAATAACATTTTTTTTTGTTTCTAAAAAATTTAGTTTTAAAAATCCAGGAAATATTCAGTCTTTAATAGAAATTATAATAGTTTTTATAGATAATCATGTAAAAAAAATAATTAATAAAAAAAATGTCTATATTTCTTCTTTATCCTTAACTATATTTGTATGGACATTTTTAATGAATTTAATGGATATTATACCTGTAGATTTTATTCCATATGTTTCTAAGATGTTTTTTAATTTAAATAATATAAAATATGTTCCATCTTCTGATATAAATATTACTTTTTCTATGGCTATTAGTGTATTTTTATTGATATTATTTTATAATATAAAATATAGAGGGATAAAAAATTTTTTTTTAGATTTTTTTTTACATCCGTTTTCTAATCCATTTTTTTTTATATTTAATTTTATATTAGAAATAGTAAGTTTATTTTCCAAAATTATATCATTAAGTTTAAGATTGTTTGGAAATATTTATTCTGGAGAAATTATTTTTATATTAATATCTTGTATTATTCCTTGGTGGATGCAGTGGATGTTATATGTTCCATTAGCTATTTTTCATATTTTAATAATATTTTTACAATCTTTTCTTTTTATGACATTATCAATTATATATTTGTCTATGGCAATTAAAAAATAAATTTTATTTTAATTTTTTAAAATTAGGGGTAATCAAATGTCTCATATTAATATAGAAATGTTATATATTGCGTCAGCAATTATGTTAGGTTTATCATCTATAGGTGCAGCTATTGGTATAGGAATATTAGGAAGTAAGTTTTTAGAAGGGGCTGCTAGACAACCAGATTTAATTCCAACTTTAAGAACTCAATTTTTTGTTATAATGGGATTAGTAGATGCTGTACCAATGATAGTAGTTGGAATTAGTTTATATATTTTGTTTGCTGTTATATAGTTTTTTTATTTTTAAAATTATTAATACATTTTTTTTATTTGTTTGTATTCAAAAAAAATATTATGGAAAAAATAGATGAATATTAATGCAACTATTTTAGGTCAAATTATATCTTTTTTTTTATTTGTGTTTTTTTGTTCTAAATTTATATGGCCTAATATAATAAAATCTATAAATGATAGAAAAAAAGAGGTTTTTTTATCTTTTAAAATTGCAAATGATACGAAATTAGAATCTATAAAGATAAAAAAAGAAGCTATAGAGAAGATAAATTCTGCTAAAAAAATTGCTAAAGAAATAATTGAAAATGCAAAATATGATAGAAATTTAATTTTAAAAGCTGCTATTTTAAATGCAGAACAAAAAAGAAAAGTAATAATAAATGAAGGTATAAAAAAATTAAATTTAAAAAAAAATATTTTGTTTGAAGATTTAAAAAAAAAAACTTGTGATTTATCTATTTTCATGGCTAAGAAAATATTACAGGAATATTTAAAAAGAAAAAATATAGATAAAATTTTTGAAAAATAAGTTTTTATTATATTTAATAAAATTTTGGAGAAAACTATATAAATATGATTAAAAAAACATTATCTAGGCCATATGCAAAAGCAGCATTTAATTTTTCTAAAAAAAATTTTGTTATTTGCAAATGGTATAATATGTTAAAATTTTGTAGTAAATTATATTGCAATACAAGTATAAAAAATCTTATTAATTGTGTTTTAGAAAAAAAAAAATTTGAAAAATTTTTTATAAAAATTTGTAAATATGATGTAGATTTGAATTTTAATAATTTTATAAAAATATTAATTCAAGATAATAAACTTTTTTTATTAAAAGATATTAAAAATATGTTTTATTATTATTGGAAAACAAGAAATAAAATTATTGATGTTGTAATATATTCAAATAAAAAATTATCTAAAACATTTATTAATAATATATGTAATATAATGGAAAAAAAATTTTCTAGAAAGATATTTTTAAATAATGTTTTAGATAAATCTATAATTTATGGTTTTATAATTAAAATAAATGATAAAATATTTGATAATAGTTTTAATTATAATTTGTATAAATTAAGAAAATATATATTAGATGTATTTTAGAGGTATAATAAAGATGCATTTTAATTCACAGACTATAAGTAATATTATAGAAGAAAGAATTTCTAAATTCAAAATTTTTAGTGAAAGTTATAGTAAAGGAAAAATAATTTCTGTTGTAGATGGAATTATAAACATAGTCGGAATTTCTGATGTTATGTTAGGAGAATTATTATTATTAGAAGATAATAAATTTGCTATTGCTTTAAATTTAGAAAGAGATAATGTTGGAGCTGTTGTTTTAGGTGAATATAAAAATTTATGTGAAGGAATGGAAGTAAAATGTACTGGTAAATTTTTAGAAATACCAGTAGGTAATGGTTTATTAGGTAGAATATTAAATAGTTTAGGAGAGCCTATAGATGGTAAAGGTAAATTAAATTTTGTTAAATATTCTCCAATAGAATCTGAAGCTCCTGATGTTATTTCTAGATCTCAGGTTAATGAGCCTATACAAACTGGTTGTAAAGCTATAGATTCTATGACGCCAATTGGAAAAGGACAAAGAGAACTTATAATAGGTGATAGACAAACAGGAAAAACTACAATAGCTATAGATATAATAATAAACCAAAAAAAAACTGGTGTAAAATGTATATATGTTTCTATAGGTCAAAAAATGTCTACTATTTTAAGTATGGTAAAAATTTTGGAAGAAAAAGATGTTTTAGAAAATACTATAATAGTAGTTGCTTCCTCTTCTGATTCTGCTTCTCTACAATATTTATCTCCATATTCAGGTTGTACTATGGGTGAATTTTTTAGAGATAGAGGAGAAGATGCTTTAATAATATATGATGATTTATCTAAACATGCTATTTCATATAGACAAATATCTCTTTTATTAAAAAGACCTCCTGGAAGAGAAGCTTATCCTGGAGATATTTTTTATTTACATGCTAAATTATTAGAAAGATCATCTAAAGTAAATAAAGAATATATTTTTAATAAAACTGAGGGAATTGTAAAAAATAATACTGGTTCTTTGACTGCTTTTCCAATTGTAGAAACTCAAGAAGGTGATGTTTCTTCTTTTATACCTACTAACATTATTTCTATTACTGATGGACAAATTTTTTTAGAATCTAATTTATTTAATTCTGGAATAATTCCAGCAATAAATCCTGGAATTTCTGTTTCTAGAGTTGGTGGAGCTGCTCAAACTGATATAATGAAAAAATTTTCTTCTAAAATAAGAACTTCTTTAGCTCAATATAGAGAATTATTTGCTTTTTCTAAATTTTCTTCTGATTTAGATGAAGAAACTAAAAATAGTCTTTTACATGGAAGAAAATTAACTGAACTTTTTAAGCAATCTAAGCATAAACCTTTGAGTATAGCAGAACAATGTTTATTATTGTTTAGTTCAGAAAATTATTTTTTAAATGATATTCCTTTAAAAAAAATTAATATATATGAAAAATTATTATTAGAATTTTTTAATAAAAATTTTTTAAGTTTAATCAACGAAATTAATTCATGTGGTTTATATAATACTTTTGTAAAAAATCAATTTTTTAATGTAATTAAAAGCTTTAATTTAAAGAAATTTTTTTAAAATTTTTAGGAAAATTTTATGTTGTCTATTAAAGAAATAAGAAATAAAATTTATAGTACTCAAAGTACTAATAAAATAACTAAAACTATGGAAATGATATCTATATCTAAAATGAAAAAGATAAAGATAAAAATGGAAAATAGTTTTTTATATCAAAAATCTATTTTAAGCATTATAAATAATGTAATATCAAGTTCTGTAGAATTTAATAATTCATATTTAATAAATAAAGAGAAAGTAGATAAAATTTGTATAATAGTAATTTCTACTGATAAAGGTTTATGTGGAAGTTTAAATTCTAATTTATTTAGAACAACATTAAAAAATATAGATAAATTTTCTAATAAATTTGTAAAATTGATTATTGTAGGTCAAAAAGGAATAAATTTTTTTAAATCTAATTTTAATAATTTTATTATAAAAAGTTTTAATTTTTCAAAGTTTTCATTTTTTGAAATTGTTTTAAAAATTTTGAAACATGTAATATATATGTATGAAAATAAAAAATTTCAAAAATTTTTTTTAGTTAGTAATGAATCAAAAGGTTCTACAAATTTTGTTCCTAAATTTTTTCAGTTATTACCTATTTACAGTAGTAAAAAATATAAAAATATTTATAAAAAATTTTTTTGGAATTATATTTATGAACCAAATAATGAAATTACATTAAATAAATTATTTAAAAAATATTTAGAGTCTACTATATATTATAGCATGTTAGAAAATTTATATTGTGAACATGCTTCTAGATTTTTTGCTATGAAGCAAGCTTCTGAAAATAGTGAAAATATAATAAAAAATTTAAAATTATTATATAACAAATGTCGTCAATCTAATGTTACTAAAGAACTTATAGAAATTGTATCTGGATGTTCAGAAATTTTATAAGCATTTTTAAACATTTATAAAGGTTTTAACAGAATATGAACGTTGGAAAAATTGTTCAAATTATTGGAGATATAATAGACGTAGAATTTTCTAAAAATAAAATTCCAAAGATTTTTAATCAATTAAAAATTAAAAACAATGAAAAAAATATTTTTTTAGAAGTTCAACAACATATAGGAGGAGGTGTAGTAAGAACCATTTCTATGGGATGTTCTAATGGTCTTAGAAGAGGTTTAAAAGTTAAGGATTTAGGCCATGGAATAAAAATACCAGTTGGAAAATCTATGCTTGGAAGAATTATAAATGTATTAGGAGATCCAATTGATAAAAAAGGAAAAATAAAAAAAAATAATAAAGAAAAAAAAATAGAATATCGTGAAATACATAGATCTCCTCCAAGTTATTTATCTAGACCTATAAATGACAAAATTTTAGAAACTGGTATAAAAGTTATAGATTTAATATGTCCTTTTTTAAAAGGAGGTAAAGTAGGTTTGTTTGGGGGAGCTGGAGTTGGAAAAACTGTTAATATGATGGAATTAATAAGAAATATTTCAAAAGAACATTATGGATATTCTGTTTTTACTGGTGTAGGAGAAAGAACTAGAGAAGGAAATGATTTTTATAATGAAATGAAGATTTCTAATGTATTAAACAAAGTAGTTTTAGTTTATGGTCAAATGAATGAACCTCCTGGTAATAGATTAAGAGTAGCTTTTACAGGTCTTACATTAGCAGAAAAATTTAGAGATGAAGGTAAAGATGTTTTATTGTTTATAGACAATATATATCGTTATACATTAGCTGGAACTGAAGTATCTTCACTTTTAGGAAGAATTCCTTCTGCAGTTGGTTATCAACCAACTTTATCTGAAGAAATGGGTATTTTGCAAGAAAGAATAACTTCTACAGATAACGGTTCTATAACGTCTATACAAGCTGTATATGTTCCTGCTGATGATTTAACCGATCCTTCTACAGCTACTACTTTTTCTCATTTAGATTCTACAGTTACATTAAGTAGAGATATATCATCTTTAGGTATTTATCCTGCAGTAGATCCTCTTATGTCTACTAGTAGACAGTTAGATCCTGATATAGTTGGATATGATCATTATAAAACAGCTAAAAAAACTCAAAAAGTTTTACAAAAATATAAAGAATTAAGAGATATAATTTCTATATTAGGAATGGATGAATTGTCAGAAGATGATAAACTTTTAGTATTTAGAGCTAGAAAAATAGAAAAATTTTTATCTCAACCATTTTTTGTGGCAGAAACTTTTACTGGTTTTCCTGGAAAATATGTTAGTTTAAAAGATACAATCCAAGGTTTTAAAAAAATTCTTTCTGGAGAGTTAGATAATTTTCCTGAACAATCTTTTTATATGATAGGAAAGATAGAAGAAGTATTTGAAAAAAATAAAAATATAAAACATTAGTTTTAACTATTTTTTGTGAGATTTTTATGACTTTTTTTCTAAATGTGGTAAGTAGAGAAAAAAAAATATTTTCTGATAATGTAATTAAAATTTATATTACTGGTTCAGAAGGTCAATTATGTATATATTCTGGTCATTCTCAATTATTAACTTGTACAAAATCTGGACTTTTGTATATATTAGATGAAAGAAAAATAGAAAATTTTTTTTATTTATCAGAAGGAATTTTAGAAGTACAACCTAAATTTGTTACAGTGTTATCCGACATAGTTCTTTTATCATCTGAAAAAAGTATAGAATCTTTTTTAAAAAATGTAAAAAAATATAAAAAAATTGTTAGATCTAATATTTTTTATAAAAATAAAATTTAATATTTCAAAATTTTTATTTTGATAAAAATTAAAATAATTTTTAATATTTTATATTAAAAAAACAAAAATATTATAAAAAAATATTTAAAATATTAAAAAAAATTAAATTTTTTAATTGTATTTAGCGGCGGGTTTTTAAATTCCTGCCGCAATATTTTTTATTTTTAAAAATCTATATTTTCTGCTTTTAGAGAATTTTTTTCTATAAATTTTTTTCTTAATTTTACAGAATCACCCATCAAAACTTTAAACAATTTATTAGCTTTTTTACTATTTTTTATTGAAACTTTTAACATTCTTCTTGTTTTTGGATTCATTGTTGTTTCCCAAAGCTGTCTAGGATTCATTTCTCCTAAACCTTTATATCTTTGTATAATTATTTTTTTTTGTGCATCTTTTATTAAGTTATTTAACATATTTTTTAAGTTAGAAAATTTATATAAAATATTATTTTTTAATATAAAAGTTTTTTTTTTAATTAATTTATTAACTTTTTTACTAAATTTATTTATTTTTAAATATTCTTGTTTTTTGAAGATGTTTTTTGTTATTTTTATTACAAATTTTTTACCATATATATATTTTTTTATTTTTATTGAAAAATTTTTATTTTTATTATTATTTTTTAGTTTATATTTGTAAAATATATTGTTATTAGATGTTTTTTTTAAATCATGTATTAAAATTTTTATCCACTTTTCTATTCTTTTTCTATTTTTAAAAGAAAATGATATTGGATATTTTATTAATTGATTAAATAAAAATATAAAAATTTTGTTTTGTTTATTTTTAATTGTATTTTTTAATTTTATATAATTAAAAATTATTTTATACAATTTTTTTATATTTATTTTTTTCTTAGTTGGAGTTAATGAATACATTTTACAATTTTCTAGAGCATTTTTTATTTGAAAATTGTTTAATGTTTTTTCATCTTTTATGAACGTTTCCTTATTTTTATATTTTATTTTATACAAAGGAGGTTGAGCTATAAAAACATGACCATTCTTTATTATTTCTGGCATTTGTCTATAAAAAAATGTTAATAATAATGTTCTTATATGAGATCCATCTACATCAGCATCAGTCATGATTATTATATTGTGATATCTTAATTTGTTTATAGAAAAAGAGTTATCTATTATTCCACATCCTAATGCAGTTATTAAATTTGTGACTTCTTCTGAAGACAACATCTTTTCAAATTTAGATTTTTCTACATTTAATATTTTTCCTTTTAATGGTAATATTGCTTGATTTTTTCTATTTCTGCCTTGCTTAGCAGAACCGCCTGCTGAATCACCTTCTACTAAATATATTTCTGAAAATTTTGGATTTTTTTCTTGACAGTCAGATAATTTTCCTGGTATTGAGCAAGTATCTAAGGTATTTTTTTTTCTAATTATTTCTCTAGCTTTTTTAGCAGCTTCTCTTGTTTTAATAGCATGTATTATTTTTCCTGTTATTATTTTAGAATCATTAGGATTTTCTAGTAAGTATTCACCAAAATTTTCATTTACAGATGATTCTACAAAAGATTTTATTTCTGAAGAAACTAGTTTATCTTTTGTTTGAGAAGAAAATTTTGGATTTGACATATATACTAAAATTACTGCTCTTAACCCTTCTCTAGTATCGTTACCTGTTGCTATAATTTTATTTTTTTTATTATTTAAATAATATTTTTCTATATAACTATTTATGGTTCTAGTTATAGCTGATTTTAATCCAGCTAAGTGAGTTCCACCATCTTTTTGTTTTATATTATTAGTAAAACATAATATTTTTTCTGAAAATTTGTTATTCCATTGCATTGATACTTCTATTTTTATATCTTTTTTTTTTTTTAAAAAATAAAATATTTTATTATGTATTGGATTTTTTTTTTTATTTAAGAATTTTATAAAGTTTTTTATGTTTCCATTGTTATAAAATTTTTTAGTAATATTTTTTTTTTCATATTTTAAAAAAATTGATATTCCAGAATTTAAGAAAGAAAGTTCTTTTAATCTTTTTGATAAAATTTCATAATTAAATTTTTTTATGTTGGTAAATATTTTTTTATTAGGGAAAAATCTTATTTTTGTTCCTGTTTTATTACTTTTTTTTATTTTTTTTAATTTTGTTATAGGATTACCATAATTATATATTTGTTTAAATTTTTTACCTTCTCTATATATTGTTAAATATAATTTTTCTGATAATGCATTTACTACAGATATTCCTACTCCATGTAATCCTCCGGATATTTTATAAGAATCAGAATCAAATTTTCCTCCTGCATGTAATACTGTCATTATAACTTCTGCTGCTGGTTTGTTTTCTTCTTTATGTACGTCTATAGGCATTCCTCTTCCATTGTCTTTTATTGAAATTGAATTATCTAAATACATTTTTATAAATATTTCATTACAATAACCTGATAAAGCTTCATCTATTGAATTATCAACTACTTCAAATACCATATGATGTAGACCAGTTCCATCATCTGTATTTCCTATATACATATTTGGTCTTTTTTTTACAGCATCTAAACCTTTTAATACTTTTATATTAGACGAATCGTAAGAGTTAGACATTGTTTTTCTCTTTTTAATTTTATAAATAATTTTATATTTATATTGATAATTTTTTAAAATATTAGTGGCATTATCATATAAATATTTGACATATCATTTTTTTCTTGTATTTGTATTATTGAAACATTTTTATTTAATGATAAATATATATTTTCACTAATAATATTTTGTAATATATTTAAAAAATATTTTATGTTTAAATTAAATTTAACAACATTGTTATTATTTTGTTTTATTAATATTTTTTCTTTTGCTGTTTCATATTCTTCATTTTGAGAACTTATTTTCATAATATTTTTTTTTATAAAAAATTTAGCTCCATAAAAAGACGTATCTGAAAGAATAAAAATTCTATTTAAAGTTCTTTTTAAAATTTTTAAGTTTATTTCTATTTTTATCTCTGGATATTTTATTATTAAATTTTTATAGTTAGGAAAATTTCCATCTATTAATTTTGTAGTAAATATTATTTTTTTTGTATATATTCTTAAATTATAGTTATTTATTAATATATTTATTTTTTCTTCATTTTCATTTAATAACTTTAACAATTCTAATATTCCAGTTTTAGATATTATTACAGAATTATTTATAAAATTTTTATTTTTAAAAAATACTTTAGATATTGCCATTTTATATCCATCTGTTGCTACTGATTGTATAAAATTTTCTTTAAATATAACAAATAATCCATTTAAATAATATCTAGCATCATTTTTTGCCATGCAAAAATATGAGTTTTGAATTATTTTTTTAAAATATTTTTGTTTAATAATATATTTAGAGTATTTTTTTAATGAACTAAATTTTGGATATTCCAAAGATGATAATGTGGATAATTTAAATTTAATTTTTTTTATTTTTATTATCATAAAATTTTTTTTTGTATAAATTAAAATATTTACATTTTTTTTAAAACTTCTGCATATATTAAATAATTTTTTTCCAGATACAGTTGTTTCTCCAGGAGAAAATTCATGTTTTACATAAGTTTTAGTTATTAATTCTGTTTCTGAATTACTAGATATTAAAAGAATTTTTTTTTTTTTTAATTTTATTAAAACATTTTCTAATATTGGACTGTTTATGTTCTTTACTAATATTAAATTTGTTTTTTTTAAAATTTTTAATAATTTATTTTGTTTAATTATGAATTTCATAATATTTTTTGTATAGTAAAATTTAAATATATTAATATAACAATTAATATATATTTTTTTAAAATTAATATACTATTTTTAATTATTTTTTAGTAAATTATAATTTTTTAATTTTATTTATAAAGTATTTTTTAATAAAAAAGTATTTTTTTATTAAATGAAATTTTTAATATTTTAAAATTGAGTTATAATATTTTAAAAAATATTTATTTTAGAGTATTTAATTTTATGAAAAGAACGTATCAACCATCAATATTAAAAAGAAATAGATCTCATGGATTTAGACATAGAATGTCTACTAAAAATGGAAGACGCATTTTGAATAGAAGAAGATTTAAATATAGATCTAAATTAACAGTTTCTTCAGAATAAAATTTATAAAAATGAAAAAAAAATTTTTTTTTAAAAAAAAATATAGATTATTTAAAAATTATCAATTTTGTTTTGTTTTCAAAAAATCTCATAAGGTTTTTAACAAAAAATTTTTAATTTTTAGTAGAGAAAATTATTGTAAACATCCTAGACTTGGAATAAGAATATCTACTAAAATTATAAAATTTTCTTATAAAAGAAATATTGTAAAAAGAATAATAAGAGAAAGTTTTAGGAAAAATATAAAAAAATTATTTTATATGGATTTTATTGTTATGGTAAAAAATAATATTTCTAAAGTAAAAAATTTTTATTTATTTGTATCTTTACAAAATTTGTGGGAAAGATATTTTAATTATGATCAAATATTATAAACATTTATTAAAATAATATATTATATTAACATTTTTATAAATTTATTAAAAGTTTATATAAATTTATTAAAACTATATTTATTTTTTTTAATAATATATAAATATTTTAGAAAAATATTAAAAAGAGAGAATAAAAATGTATTGGATTAAGAATATATTTATATTATTTTTTTTATTTATATTAGGATTTTTTGTATACAAATTTAATAATATAAATTTTTTTCATGATTACTTTCATATAGAAAAATATAGTAATATAAATTTAGAAAAAAGTTCTAATACTTTTGATACTAAAAATATAGTTATGGTTAAAACTGATACTTTTAAAATATTAATAGATAAAAATACAGGTAATATAGTTGAAGCAAATTTATTAAAATATAAAAAAAATATTAATGAATCTGATCCATTATGTTTATTAAAATCAAAAAATGATTTTTTATATCAAGCTAATATAGGAATATTAGGTTTAGAAAAACATAATTTTTATTATGATAAAAAGTATAATAAAAAAAATTTGTTTGAACTTACTGAAAATAATAATAATTTATTAGTTAATATGAAGTGGAAATCTAATGATGGCATATCATATATAAAAACTTTTTCTTTTGAAAGAGGAAAACATTTTATTAAAATAAAATATGAAATAATTAATAATTCTAGAAAAAAATTAGATATTTCTATGTATGGTAATTTAAATCAAACTATAAATATTGAAAAAGAAAATAAAAATTATATTTTTGGAATGAAAACTTTTAGAGGAGCTGCTTATTCTAGTAATAAAGAAAAATATAGTAAAGTTAATTTTTATGATATAAAAGAAAAAAATTATATTTCTGATTATTCTAACCAAAATAAATGGATAGCTATGGTTCAACCATATTTTGTATCTGCTTGGATACCTGATAATTCTTTAAAAAATAAAATGTTTATTGATAAAATTAACTTTAGAGACGTTTCTATAGGTTATATAACTGAAAAATTTAAAATAAATTCTTATGAAAAAAAAGATTTTTTTTCTAAGTTATGGTTAGGACCTAAAATTAAAAAAGAAATGTTGGAAGTATCAGATAGTTTGTATTTTACAATAGATTATGGATTTTTATGGTTTTTATCTCAACCATTGTTTGAGTTATTATGTTATTTACACAGTTTTTTAAAAAATTGGGGAATATCTATAATCGCTATAACTTGTATAATAAAATTAATTATGTATCCGATTTCTAAAATTCAATATTATCAAATTGCAAAAATGAAAGAAATTCAAAGTGAAATAAATATTATAAAAGAAAAATATAAAGATAATAAAAATATATTAAATAAAGAAATAATAAATTTATATAGAAAAAATAATATTAATCCAATAGGTAGTTTTTTACCTTTAATAATACAAATGCCGATATTTTTGTCTTTATATTATGTAATTATAGAATCTGTAGAATTAAGACATTCTCCATTTATATTATGGATAAATGATTTATCTGATAAAGATCCATTTTTTATATTACCTATATTTATGGGAATTACTACATTTTTTTTACAGCAATATTCTCAGGATAGTGATATTAATGAAGGGTTGCATAAAAAAATAATTAATATTATGCCTTTATTTTTTACTATATTTTTTTTATGGTTTCCTTCTGGATTGGTTTTATATTATATAGTTAGTAATATATTAACAATAATACAACAAAAAATAGTTTATAATAAATTTAAAATATAAATATATTTTTTTTATAAATAAAAATATATTTTTTTTGGAAAAATTTTTAATTATATGTATATTAAAGACACTATAGTAGCATTAGCTACTCCTAATGGTATATCAGGAGTTTCTATATTAAGAATTTCAGGTGAAAAGGTTAAAGAAATATGTAAAAAAATTCTTAAAAAAATTCCTAAATCTAGATATGCAAACTATTTAGATTTTTTCTCTATTTTAGATAAAAGAATAATAGATAAAGGGATAGTAATACGATATAAGAAACCTAATTCTTTTACCGGTGAAGATGTTTTAGAATTTCAGTGTCATGGAAGTCCTATTTTAATTGATATATTATTAAAAAATATTTTGTCCATAAAAGATGTTAGAATTGCAAATAATGGAGAGTTTTCTCAAAGAGCTTTTTTTAATAATAAAATAGATTTATTACAAGCAGAAGGTATAGATGATTTAATAAATTCGAATTCTGAGAAAATGCTATTTTCTTCTTTGAATTCTATTAAAGGAAAATATTCTTCTTATATAAAAAAATTGTCTGATAAGATGATTAAGATAATAACAAATATTGAAATTATTTTAAATTCTGAAGAAGAATATAATATTTTTACAAATAAATTATTTTTAAAAAAAATAGATAATCTAATATATGACTTTAAAAATTCTATAAAAAAAATAGAAAAAAATATTGTTTTTAAAGAAGGAATAAAGATAGTTATATCTGGAGTTCCTAATTCAGGAAAATCTAGTCTTTTTAATTCTATATTGTCTACTGATAGATCAATAGTTACAGAATTTAGTGGTACAACGAGAGATGTTTTAACAGAAAATTTTTCTTTTAATGGAATTAGTTTTAGAATTTCTGATACCGCTGGAATAAAAAATTCTAATGATAAAATAGAAAAAATAGGAATTTTAAAAGCTTGGAAAGAAATAAAAGAATCTAATTGTGTATTGTTAGTCACTGATTATAATAGTAAAAAAAAGTTAGAAAAAAATGTTTTTAACAAAAGTATAATAAAATATTTAGAATTAAATAATATATATTATATTGTAATTTTTAATAAATGTGATATAAATAACGTTTCTCCTAATATAAAAATTTTTAAAAAAATTGCTTATATTACTTTGTCTGCTAAAAAGAATATTGGAATAAATTTGTTATTAAATTTTATTAAAGAAAAATTATTATTTAAAAATTTTTCTGAAAATATTTTTTTATATAGAAATAGACATTTAGATTTAATTAAAAAATCACTATATGGACTTAAACGTTCTAAAAAAACTTTCAATAAATTTCATAATTTAGAAATTTTGTCTGAAGATTTAATAAAATCTAAAAAGTTTTTAGATTGTATAGTAGGAAAATTTTATACAAATGATTTATTAAAATCTATATTTTCTAATTTTTGTTTTGGTAAATAATGTTTATATAATAAAAAATTTTTTATGCCCGAAGGCGGAATCGAACCACCGACACGGGGATTTTCAGTCCACTGCTCTACCGACTGAGCTATTCGGGCAACTTAAATTTAATTATTTGCAATAAAATTCTAAAAGTCAACTTATTTTTTAGTTTTTTATAAAATTATATTAAAAAAAATATATTTGTAAAATATAAATTTTTACTTGAAAGTACATGATATAATACATATATATAAATTTAAGAAGTAAAAATATTGATAAAATTTTAAAATAATATTTTATTTGTAATAAGGTGTTAGTAAAATGAAAATTCGTCCATTACATGATCGTGTTATAGTTGAAAGAAAAAAAAAGGAATCTAAATCTTCTGGAGGTATAGTATTAACAGGTTCTGCTGCGGGTAAATCTTCAAGAGGAACAGTATTATCTGTTGGCAAGGGTCGTATTTTAGATAATGGAAAAATAAAACCATTAGATGTTAAAATAGGAGATATAGTAATTTTTAATGAAGGATATGGAGCAAAAACAGAAAAGATTGATAATAAAGAAGTTTTGATTTTAAACGAAAGTGATATATTAGCTATAATAGAATAAATTATAAATATAATTATTTTTTAATAAAATTGTTTAAAGGAAAATTTATATATGGCAGCTAAAGATGTAAAATTTGGTAATGAAGCTAGAATAAAAATGTTAAATGGTGTAAATATATTAGCAGATGCTGTTAAAGTTACATTAGGACCAAAGGGAAGAAATGTAGTTTTAGATAAATCTTTTGGTGCTCCAAGTATAACTAAAGATGGTGTTTCTGTAGCAAGAGAAATAGAGTTAGAAGATAAATTTGAAAATATGGGTGCTCAAATGGTAAAAGAAGTAGCATCAAAAGCTAATGATGCAGCTGGTGATGGTACTACTACAGCTACTTTATTAGCTCAAGCAATAGTTAATGAAGGATTGAAAGCTGTTGCTTCAGGAATGAATCCCATGGATCTAAAAAGAGGTATAGATAAAGCGGTTATAAATGCTGTTAATGAATTAAGAAAATTATCTGTTCCTTGCTCTAATTCTAAAGCTATTACTCAAGTTGGTACAATATCAGCTAATGCTGATGAAAAAGTAGGTTCTTTAATTTCCGAAGCAATGGAAAAAGTTGGTAATGATGGAGTTATAACCGTTGAAGAAGGTACAGGTTTACAAAATGAATTAGAAGTTGTAAAGGGAATGCAGTTTGACAGAGGATATTTGTCTCCCTATTTTATAAATAAACCTGAATCAGGAATAGTAGAATTAGAAAATCCTTATATATTAATGGTAGATAAAAAAATTTCTAATATTAGAGAGTTGTTATCTATATTAGAATCTATAGCTAAGTCTGGAAAACCATTATTAATTATATCAGAAGATTTAGAAGGAGAAGCTTTAGCTACTTTAGTTGTAAATTCTATGAGAGGAATAGTAAAAATTGCAGCAGTAAAAGCTCCAGGTTTTGGAGATAGAAGAAAATCTATGTTGCAAGATATTTCTATTTTAACTAATGGGTCAGTTGTTTCTGAAGAATTAGCTATGGATTTAGAAAAAACTTCTATAGAAGATTTAGGACAAGCTAAAAGAGTAGTTATTACTAAAGATAATACTACTATAATAGGTGGTTTAGGTAATAAAAAAGATATAAAAAATAGAGTGAATCAAATAAGAAAAGAAATAAAAGATTCTACTTCAGATTATGATAAAGAAAAATTGAATGAAAGATTAGCTAAGTTATCAGGAGGCGTAGCAGTATTGAAAGTAGGAGCAGCAACTGAAGTTGAAATGAAAGAAAAAAAAGCTAGAGTTGAAGATGCTTTACATGCAACTAGAGCAGCAGTAGAAGAAGGAGTTGTTCCAGGCGGTGGAGTTGCTTTAGTTCGTGTTGCTCAAAAAATTTCTAAGATGTTAAGTGATAATGAAGATCAAAATGTTGGAATACGAGTTGCAGTTCGTGCAATGGAAGCTCCTTTGCGTCAAATAGTATCTAATTCAGGAGAAGAACCTTCTGTTGTAACTAACAATGTTAAAGATGGAAAAGAAAATTATGGATATAATGCAGCAACTCATAAATATGGAAACATGATAAAATTTGGTATATTAGATCCTACTAAAGTTACTAGATCTGCATTACAATATGCTGCTTCAGTTGCGGGTCTAATGATAACTACAGAATGTATGGTAACTGATTTACCTAAAGAAGAAAAATCTGATTTAGGTCATTCTCAACCAAATAATGGAATGGGTGGAATGGGTGGAATGATGTAATTTTATATTTTAGATTTTTTTTATTATAAAAAATTTATTGTATTTTAATATTTTCTTATCCTTAGAAATAATTTTCTAAGGATAAGTTTATATAAAAAAATATTTTTTTTTAATTTTTTTAAAGAGTGTATTAAATTTTATGATATTTTGTAATAGTAATAATTTTAAAAATGGTTTAAAAGTAGTTTTCAATAATATTCCTTTTAATATTGAAAACAGTGAGTTTGTCAAGCCAGGAAAAGGTCAAACTTTTGTTAGAATAAAAATGAGAAATCTAATAAATAATAAATTAATAGAAAAAACTTTTAGATCTAATGAAAATTTAAAAATTGCAGATATAGAAAATGTTAAGATTTCTTTTTTGTATAGATCTGAAGAAATTTTTTATTTTATTAATTTAAAAAATTATAATGAAATTTCAATAGAAAAAAAATTTTTAAAAAATGTTTTGAGTTTTATTATTCCTGGAAAAAAATATTCTGGTTTATTTTGGAATAATAAATTAATATCTGTAGTTACAAAAAAAATTATTAGTTTAAAAGTAATTGGTTTTGATCAATTTTCTGAAAATAAATCAAATTATAATACTAAAGTAGCTATATTAAAAACTAGACTAAAAATTTTGGTTCCATCTTTTATAAAAATTAATGATATAATAAAAATAGATACTAGATCTTATAAATATATTTCTAGAAAGAACAATAAATAAAAATATTTTTATTTTATTGTTTTTATAACGAATTTTATATATATTTTCTATAACTATTCCATTCAAAATTTAACCATAAACTATTTCCTATTCTCATCCTATCTATTACTCTTTCTCCTAATAATATTTTCATTCCTTCATGATTTAAATTAGATAACATTCCTGTAGATCTTTTTGATGAAGATCTTCTATCTACTATTTGATTTATAACAACTTTCTCATATCTAGATTCTGTTTGCATTCCTATTTCATCTATCATTAATAAATCTACATTGCTTAATTTGTTTAATAAATTTTCTTCTGTTATATTACTTGAACCATTAAACGTGCCTTTCATATTAGACATTAAATCTGCTACTGTAACTATTAAAACACTTTTTCCTTTTAATATAAGATAATTACCTATAGCTGATGCAAGATGATTTTTTCCTGTTCCAGGATTACCTGAAAAAATAAAACTAGACATACAATTATTAAAATTTTTTGCATATTTTTTTGCTGCATTTAGAACTCTTTGATGTCCTTTATGTTCTATTTTATAATTTTTAAATGAACATTTTACATATAATTTTTTTATTCCAGACTTTTTAAAAGTTTTTTTTATTTTCATAATTTTATTTTTTTTTAAAATAGATTTTGAAGAAATTATTCCTTGTTCTTGATTCCAAGATAACAAATCTTTGTCATTTTTAAACTTTGGTTTTATATGTTTAGGAATTATTTTTTTTAATCTTTTTAAAAAATTAATAGTATTATTTTTCATTATTTGTCTCTAAAACCATCTGGAATAAAATTATTTTTTTTACATATTTTATTATTATGAATATATTTTTTGGATTTTATAGATCTTGTTACTTGTAAACTATATGCTAATTTTTGTTGCCATTGAATATTATGTAAGAATCTACCTTCTGCTTTCCAATAATCTATAAATGATTTTAATTCACTTTTAGAAACATTTTTAATTATTTTTATTCCCCATATTGATGCTTTTTTTATAAAATTTTTTCCTGGTTTCCAATTATCATGCATAGAAAATTTTTTTTCAATTTTATTTTTTAAATTAAATTTTTCTATAGACATTATTTTATTAAAATTATTTTTACAATTTTTTTTTTTATATTTTTTTATTTTGTTAAAAATTTTTGTTATTTTTTTTTTATTGAATATATATACCATAGAATTATTATTTTTTGATATTAATATTATTTTTTTTTTTGATTTTTCTAAGAACTTTAGAGGGTTTTTTAAAAAATTTTCTATAGTAATATTTAGTGTATTTAATTTTTTTATGTTCATAATAATATTTATCCTATATTTTCAAATTAAATATAAAAAATTTTTTATAATTATTATTTTATAAATATATTTAAAAAATTTATTTTTTATTAACTAAATATAATATACCAATAGTTTGTCCTATATTTTTTTTTTTAAAACTTATCCAATTTTTAGGTATTTTTATTTTATGTTTTATTTGCTTTTCTAAATATATAAAAGTATTTTTTTTTGTCCAATTATTTTTTTTTAAAAAATATATAACTTTATCTATTATTTTATTATAAAATGGAGGATCTAGAAATATTATATCGTATGGTTTTCCTTGTTTTTTTAACCAATTCAATATATTAATGTTAATTATTTTTGCATTTTTTATAGATAAAATTTTTATATTATTTAATATATTTTTATATATATAAAAATTTTTTTCTATACAAGTTACATGTTTTGCATTTCTTGATATTGCTTCTATACTTAATATTCCACTTCCTGAAAAACAATCTAAACATTTTGATTTATTTATATATTTTGATAACCATTCAAATATAATTTTTCTCATTAAACATGTTGTAGGTCTAATTATATTATTTTTTTTTATATTAATTTTTCTAGATTTTAATTTTCCAGATATTATTTTCATAAATTTATATAAAATATTATTATTATTGTATTTAATTTATATTTTTTTTATAATAATAAAATATTATAATTATATTTTTTATATTGTATATAATAAAATTATTTAATTTTATATTATAGAAATGAGAATAAGATATGTCAAAGAGTAAAAATAGTAACTTTTTTTCTTGGATATTAAACAAATTTAAAAAAAAAAAAAAAATAAAAAAATAGATGTTGAGGATATTAATAATAAAAAAATAAAAAATAATGATAACATTGTAAGAAGTAAATTTAATAAAAATAATAAAACATTTTTTTTAAAAGATAAAGATGTAAAAAAAAAAGAATCTAATAATGTTTTTAAAATATTAAAACAAAAATTATATAATACTAGAAGAAATATTAGTTTAAAAATTAAAAACATGTTTTTTAAAAATAATATAGATAAAAAATTTTTTAAAAAACTGGAAGAAAACTTATTGTCTTGTGATATTGGATTTAATACTTCAAAAAATATAATTTCTAATTTAATTTATAAAGTTAATAAAAAAAAAATTTTAGATAAAAAAAAAATTATATATATGTTAGAGAAAGAATTATTAAAAATATTAGAAAAATCAAAAGATAATGAATTAATAATTAAAAAAAAGTATCCTTTCTTAATTTTGGTAGTAGGAGTAAATGGAGTTGGTAAAACTACTACTGTAGGAAAATTAGCATGGAAATATAAAAATGAAGGAAAATCAGTTATGATAGCAGCAGGAGATACTTTTAGAGCTGCAGCTATAGATCAACTTAATATAATTTCTAAAAAAATATTTGTTCCTGTTGTTTCTCAACATTATAAAGCGGATTCTGCATCAGTAATTTTTGATGCAATACAATCTGCAAAAAAAAAAAAAATAGAAGTATTAATAGCAGATACTTCTGGAAGACTTCATAATAATAAAAATTTTATATGTGAATTAAAAAAAATTGTGAAAGTTACAAAAAAAATAGATATTAATTATCCAGATGAAACAATTTTAGTAATAGATTCTTCTAGTGGACATAATGTGATAAATCAGTTAAAAATATTTAATGAAGCTATAAACATAACTGGAACAATTTTTACTAAATTAGATGGTTCAGCGAAAGGTGGAATGATTTTTAATGTATCAAATGAATTAAATATTCCTATTAGATATATTTGTACCGGAGAAAAAAAAGAAGATTTGCATGAATTTGAATATAAAAGTTTTGTAAAATCTATATTAGAATAAATAACTATTTTATAATAAAATTCATAAAATTAAAAATTTTTTATATTTATTAATTAATATTAAAAAAATGGTTAATAGTATTTTATTTTATATAGTTTATATATTTAGAAAATTTTATTAAAAATAAAATATTTATAATTTAGGTAATTAAATGACAAAGAATATTGATTCTATTTCTTTAAGCTCTATAGGAAGTTTAAGTTCTTATATAAAAGTAGTATTTTCTTTTCCTGTAATAAATAAGAATAGAGAAAAATATTTATCAAATTTATTATATTATAATAGAGATTTAAATTCTGCTAAAACTTTAATATTATCTAATTTAAGATTTGTTGTACATATTTCAAAAAATTATTTAGGATATGGTTTGTTGCAATCTGATTTAATTCAAGAAGGGAATATAGGATTAATGAAAGCTGTTAACAAATTTAATCCAGAAATAGGTGTTAGATTAATATCTTTTGCTGTTCATTGGATAAAATCAGAAATACATGAATATGTTTTAAAAAATTGGAGAATAGTAAAAATTGCAACTACTAAATCTCAAAGAAAGTTATTTTTTAATTTAAGAAAAAATAAAAAAAGATTTGGTTGGTTTAACGAAGATGAAATAAAAATTGTAGCGAAAGAATTAGGTGTTACATATAGAGATGTTAAGGAAATGGAGAAAAGAATGTCCGCTAAGGATTTAACATTTAATTTTTCTTCTTTAAAAAATACTAAAAATACAAATTCTAAATTTTTAACATCACATCTGAAAGATAATAATTCTAATTTTGCTAGTATTTTTGAAAAAGATCAATTTCACAAACATAATATTATTAAATTATATAGAGCATTATATAGTTTAGACAATAGAAGTAAATATATAATAATATCTAGATGGTTATATAGAAATAAAAAAAAGACTTTACAAAATTTAGCAGATTATTATGGAATTTCAGCTGAAAGAATAAGGCAAATAGAAAAAATTGCTATAAAAAAAATGAGATTTAAAATGAAAAATTAATATTACATTTTTTTTAAAAAAGTTATTTTTTTATATTTATATTTTATTTTTAACATATTATGTAAGATATGTTCAAAAATGTTATAATTATTTATATTTTTTTTGTTTTTTATATTATTTATAAAATTATTTTATATATTTGAATATTTTAAAACTAAATTTTAAAATTTGTATAAAATATATTTTATTTATATAAGAGAATTTGTTTAATGAATATTTTTAGTCATATATTAGGTTTTCCAAGAATAGGATCTAAAAGAGAATTAAAATTTTCTCAAGAAAAATATTGGAACAATGAAATAGGAATAAATGATTTAATTAATATAGGTAAAAAAATAAGAAAAAAAAATTTAAAAATTCAAAAATCTTCTGGTTTGGATTTTGTTTGTGTTGGCGATTTTGCTTGGTATGATCATGTTTTAAGTAATAGTATGATGTTAGGAAATATACCTAAAAGACATATAAATCTAAATAAAAATAAAATAATTAATATAGATACTTTATTCGGAATTGCTAGAGGTTTTTCTTATAAAGGAAATTTATCACATGCTTCTGAAATGACAAAATGGTTTAATACAAATTATCATTATATAGTTCCAGAATTTAGTAAAAATACATCTTTTAAATTTATTTGGAAACAAATATTAGAAGAATTAGATGAAGCTATAACTTTAAAATTTAATAAAATTAAACCAATTTTATTAGGTCCTGTAAGTTATTTATGGCTTGGTAAAGTAGTAGATAAAGAAAAGTTTAGTAAATTAGAACTATTAGATAAAATTTTACCAATATATAAGAATATTTTGTTTGAATTTGAGAAGAGAAATATTGATTGGGTGCAAATAGATGAACCTATATTAACTTTAGATATTTCTAAAAAATGGTTAGAATCTTTTATATATTCATATAATTATTTATATAATAAAAATTTAAAAATTTTATTAACTACATATTTTGGTAATATATATCATAATATAGATACTATAAAAAATATTCCTGTAGATGGAATTCATATAGATTATATTAATTCAAAAAATGATATTAATAATATAATGAAAAATATTTCTAAAGATATTCTTATATCTTTGGGTGTTATAAATGGAAGAAATATATGGAAATCTAATTTAAAAAAAATATATGAAGATATATATTTTATAAAAAAATTAAAAAGAAAATATTTTATAAGTACTTCTTGTTCTTTAATTCATGTTCCATTAGATTTATCACTAGAAAAAAATATTAAAAATTCTTTAAAAAAAAAATTTTCTTTTGCTATACAAAAATGTAAAGAATTATCTTTATTAACAAAATCTTTAAAAGAATCTAATAAAGAAATTTTAGACGATAATTTATTAGATAATTCACAAAAAAATAATTTAAATAAACATTTTTATTATATTAAAAAAAATGATTTTTGCAGAAAAAGTTCTTATAAAATTAGGAGAAAAAAACAAAAAAAAAGTTTAAAAATACCTATTTTACCAACTACTACTATAGGATCTTTCCCTCAAACCAAAAAATTAAGAAATGTTAGATTACAATTTAAAAATAAAAAAATAGATTTAAAAAAATATAATTTAGAAATTAAAAAATATATTAAAAATGTAATTTATATTCAAGAAAAGTTAGATTTAGATGTTTTAGTACATGGAGAGCCTGAAAGAAATGATATGGTAGAATATTTTGCTCAACATTTAGAAGGATTCATATTTACAGAGTTTGGATGGGTTCAAAGTTATGGTTCAAGATGTGTAAAACCTCCTATAATAGTTAATGATGTATATAGAAAAAAACCTATAACTTTAAAATGGACAAAATATGCTCAGTCTAAAACTAATAAATTAGTAAAAGGAATGTTGACCGGACCAGTAACAATATTACTATGGTCATTTTGTAGAGAAGATATATCTAAAAGTATTGTTTCTAAGCAAATTGCAATGTGTTTAAGAAAAGAAGTTATGGACTTAGAAAATGCAGGAATAAAAATTATTCAAATTGATGAACCTGCTTTTAGAGAAGGTCTTCCATTAAGAAAAAAATTTGTAAAAAGATATTTGTCTTGGTCTATAGAAGCTTTTAAAATAAGTTCATCATCAGTAAAAGATAAAACTCAAATTCATACACATATGTGTTATTCTGATTTTAATAATATAATAAATTCTATTATAGAATTAGATGCAGACGTAATTACTATAGAATCTTCTAGATCACAGTTAAAATTATTAAATTGTTTAAAAAAAATAAAGTATCCTAATGCGATAGGACCGGGTGTATATGACATTCACACAAAAAATATTCCTGATGTTAATAATATAAAAATAATTATTAGAAAATATATAAAAACATTTGATATTAATAATTTATGGATAAATCCAGATTGTGGATTGAAAACAAGAAACTGGAAAGAAGTAAAAAAATCTTTAAATAACATGGTAAAAGCTACTAAAGAATTAAGAAATGAAATTTAAATTTATATAATTTTTATATTTTTTAAATATTTTTATTTGTCACTATTAAAACTGAAGTATTTTAAAATTTTCAGTTTTAATAGTTTTATTATAAATAAATTTATTATTTATATTAAATATAATATATTTATTTTCATATTAAAAATGTGTAATATTAATAATAATTTTGTTTTATTTTTATTTTAATTTTAAAATTTTATAAATTTATTTAAATAAATTTTTTATTTTTTATTTATTTATATATAATTTTTTATAAAAAATTATTTATCTAACTGCATTTTTTAATGCTTTTCCGGATACAAATGCTGGAACTTTTGTTGCAGCTATTTTTATTTCTTCTCCTGTTTGAGGGTTTCTTCCTATTCTTTCTGATCTTTTATTTACTTTAAAAGTTCCAAATCCAACTATTTGAACAGTTTTACCTTTTTTTAAAGATTTAGTTATTATTTTTAATGTAGTTTCTAATGTATTTTTTGTTTGAGATTTAGTTAAAGAAGTTTTTTCTGCAATAGCATTTATTAATTCAGCTTTATTCATTAATTTTCCTTTATCATATATTTTTTGTTTAGTTTTATTAAAATTAAATACTATATTTTTTTTAAAAAAAATAAATTTATATTTTATATAAAAAATAAAATTTTTTATTTTATTATAAAGTTTTTATCTTTTATTTTAATAATAATTTTTATTGTAACCATTATAAACATATAAATGGTTATAAAAATATTACTTTTTAATGTAATTTTGTTTAATTAATATTAATTATATTTAATAATTTTTTATACATTTTATTAAATAAAATTTTATTATATTTTTAAAATATTATTTTAATAAAATAATTATAATTAAAAACATATATTTTATATTTTAAAATATTTAATAATATTATAAATTTGAATTTAACATTTCTGATAAATTTGCTGAAGCTTCTTCAACTGTAGTTATATTTTTTTTAGTTTTTTCAACTTTATTTTTTTTATCTTTTATAATTTTAGATCGTTTTTTATGATAAGTATAACCGGTTCCAGCTGGTATTAATCTTCCTACTATTACATTTTCTTTTAATCCTCTAAGCTCATCTTTTTTTCCTGCAATTGATGATTCAGTTAGTACTCTAGTAGTTTCTTGAAAAGATGCAGCTGAAATAAAAGATTCAGTAGCTAAAGAAGCTTTTGTTATTCCAAGTAAATCTCTATTAAAAGTTGCTATTTTTTTATTTTTTTTATTTAAAATTTTATTTTCTAGAATTACTTTTGAGTATTCTACTTGTTCTTCATGTAAAAATTTAGAATCTCCTGGATTTAATATAGTAGCTTTTCTTAACATTTGCCTTATTATAACTTCTATATGTTTATCATTTATTTTTACTCCTTGTAATTTATATACTTCTTGTACTTCATTTATTATATATTTAGTAACAGATATAACTCCTCTTAATCTTAATATATCGTGTGGAGATTCTACACCTTCAGAAATTATATCTCCTTTTTCTATATATTCTCCTTCAAATATATTTAGTTGTCTCCATTTTGGTATCATTTCTTCATGTATATTTTCTTTTTTGTTATTAGGAGTAATTATTAATCTTCTTTTTCCTTTTGTTTCTTTTCCAAATGATATTATTCCACTAATTTCTGCTAAAATAGCTAATTCTTTTGATTTTCTTGCTTCAAATAAATCAGCTACTCTTGGTAATCCTCCTGTGATATCTTTTGTTACACTAGATTCTTGTGGTATTTTAGCTATTATGTCTCCTGCTGATATTTTGGAATTATTTTCGAATTGAACTACTGCTTTACCTGGTAAAAAATATTTAGAACTATTTTCAGAGTTTGATATATATACATTTTTTCCATATTCATCTACTATTCGTATAGATGGTCTTAAATCTTTTCCTAAATTAGTTCTTTCAGAAGTTTCTAATACTACTATAGAAGATAAACCTGTTAATTCATCTGTTTGTCTTATTATACTTTGGCTTTCTATCATTTCTGAAAATTTTATATATCCATTTGATTCAGATATTATAGGTATAGAATGAGGATCCCATTGAGCTACTATCTCTCCAGAAAACACATTTTTCTTATTATTTTTTTTTAACATAGAACCATATGGAATTTTATGTGTTTCTTTTATTCTTCCATGTTTGTCAATTATTCTTAATTCAGAATTTCTAGAAACAATTATTATTTTACCATTTTTTTTTGTTACAGTTTTAGCATTGTTTAAATTTATAATTCCTGTATTTTTTACTTGTACAGCAGATTCTGCAGCTAGTCTAGAAGCAGCTCCTCCTATATGAAAGGTTCTCATTGTTAATTGTGTTCCAGGTTCTCCTATAGATTGAGCTGCTATTACTCCGACTGCTTCTCCTTTATTTACTAGTTTTCCTCTTGATAGATCTCTACCATAACATTTTGCGCATACTCCAAATTCAGTTTCACATTTTACTACTGTTCTAACCATTATTTCATTTATGGAATATTTTTCTAATTTTTTACATAGTTTTTCGTTTAATAATGTATTTTTTTTTATTAATATTTTTTTTGTTTCAGGTATTTTTATATTTTTAGAAGTTACTCTTCCTAATACTTTATCTCTTAGAGATTCTTTTATCTCTCCATTTTCTACTGTTATAAAAATTAACATTCCTTCATTAGTATTACAATCGTTTTGTGTTATTACTAAATCTTGAGCTACATCTACTAATCTTCTAGTTAAATATCCAGAATTTGCAGTTTTAAGAGCAGTATCTGCTAGACCTTTTCTAGCTCCATGTGTTGATATAAAATATTGCAATACATTTAGACCTTCTCTAAAATTTGCTATTATTGGAGTTTCTATTATAGATCCATCTGGTTTTGCCATTAGTCCTCTCATTCCAGCTAGTTGTCTTATTTGTGCAGCTGAACCTCTAGCTCCTGAATCAGCCATTATAAAAATACTATTAAATGAAGTTTGTTTTTCAATATTTCCTTTTTTATTTAATACTTTTTCTGTAGAAAGATTTTTCATCATAGCTTTAGATACTTTTTCATTTGCATTAGACCATATATCTATAACTTTGTTATATCTTTCTCCTGCTGTTACTAATCCAGAATGAAATTGTTCTTGTATTTCTGATACTTCATTTTCTGCATCTAATATTATATCATATTTTTCTTTAGGAATTATCATGTCGTCTATTCCTACAGATGCTCCTGATTTAGCAGCATAATGAAAACCTGTATACATTATTTGATCTGCAAATGTTACAGTTTTTTTTAGTCCTAATATTCTATAACATGTATTTAACATTTCAGAAATAGATTTTTTTTCTAATACTTTATTTATTAAAGAAAAAGGTAATCCCTTTGGGACTATATTCCATAAAATTGATCTTCCTATTGTTGTTTTAACTATTTTCATTTTTTTTTGAAAAAGTTTTTTTTTAATTTTTTTGTATTCTATTATTCTAACTTTTACTATAGTATGTAATGATATCATATTAGAATAATACATTCTTTCAGCTTCATTAGATCCTGTTAATATAGTTCCTTCTCCTTTTAAATTTATTTTTTCTCTAGTCATATAATATAATCCTAGTACTACATCCTGAGAAGGAACTATTATTGGTTCTCCATTTGCTGGAGATAAAATATTTTTTGTTGACATCATTAAAGATGATGCTTCTTTTTGAGCTTTAGTAGTTAAAGGAATATGTACAGCCATTTGATCTCCATCAAAGTCTGCATTATATGCTGCACAAACTAATGGATGTAATTGAATTGCTTTTCCTTCTATTAAAATAGGTTGAAATGCTTGTATTCCTAATCTATGTAAAGTAGGAGCTCTATTTAATAAAATTGGATGTTTTTTTATAACTTTATCTAATATATCCCATACTATAGAATCTTCTTTTTCTACCATTTTTTTTGCTGATTTTATTGTATTAGCTAATCCTTTTGATTCTAATTTTCCATATATAAATGGTTTGAAAAGTTCTAGTGCCATTTTTTTAGGCAATCCACATTGACTAAGTTTTAAATATGGACCAACAGTTATAACTGATCTTCCAGAATAGTCTACTCTTTTACCTAATAGATTTTGTCTAAATCTTCCTTGTTTTCCTTTTATCATATCTGCTAATGATTTTAATGGTCTTTTGTTTGATCCTATTATAGCTCTTCCTCTTCTTCCATTGTCTAAAAGAGCATCTACAGCTTCTTGAAGCATTCTTTTTTCATTTCTTACTATTATATCAGGAGCTGAAAGTTCTAATAATCTTTTTAATCTATTATTTCTATTTATAACTCTTCTATATAAATCATTTAAATCAGATGTTGCAAATCTTCCTCCATCTAATGGAACTAAAGGTCTTAGATCTGGAGGTAAAACTGGAAGAACATTAAATATCATCCATTCTGGTTTATTATTAGATTGTAAAAATGAATCTATTAATTTTATTCTTTTAGAAATTTTCTTTTTTTTATTATCAGAATTTACTTTTTTAAATTTTTTTCTTAACTTTAAAGAATATTTTTTTAAATTTATATTTTTTAATAAAGTTTGTATAGCTTCAGCTCCCATTTTAGCTATAAAATTTTCTCCAAATTCTTCTATTGATTTTATATATTTATCTTCAGATAATATTTGTTTTTTTTTTAGGTTAGTTGATCCAGAACTTATTACTATATATGATTCGAAATATAACACTCTTTCTATATCTTTTAATGGTATATCTAATAATAATCCTATTCTTGATGGTAAAGATTTTAAAAACCAAATATGTGCTATTGGAGATGCTAATTCTATATGACCCATTCTGTCTCTTCTTACTTTGCTATTAGTTACTTCTACTCCACATTTTTCACATATTACTCCTCTATGCTTTAAACGCTTATATTTTCCACATAAACATTCATAATCTTTTACTGGGCCAAAAATTTTAGCACAAAATAATCCTTCTCTCTCTGGTTTGAAAGTTCTATAATTTATAGTCTCTGGTTTTTTTACTTCTCCAAATGACCAAGATCTTATTATGTCTGGTGAAGATAATGAAATTTTTATAGAATCAAATTCTATAGTTTTTGTTTTTCCTTTTAAAAATTTTATTAAATTTTTCAAAATATGTTCTCTATTAATAAAAAATATTAATTAATTTTTTTTATAAATTTATGTATATTTTTATTTACTTTCTAATTCAATATTTATACCTAAAGATCTTATTTCTTTTAATAATACATTAAAAGATTCTGGCATTCCTGGATTCATTTTATAATTTCCATCTACAATATTTTTATATATTTTAGTTCTACCACTTACATCATCTGATTTTACTGTAAGCATTTCTTGTAAAGTATTAGATGCTCCATATGCTTCTAAAGCCCAAACTTCCATTTCTCCGAATCTTTGACCTCCAAATTGTGCTTTTCCTCCTAGTGGTTGTTGAGTTATTAAACTATATGATCCTGTAGATCTTGCATGCATTTTATCATCTACTAAATGATTTAACTTTAACATGTACATATATCCTACTGTTACAGGTCTTTCAAACTTTTCTCCAGTTTTTCCATCAAATAAAGTTATTTGACCTGATGTAGGGCAATTAGCTAATTTTAGCATTTCTTTTATTTCTATTTCTTTCGCTCCATCAAAAACAGGTGTAGATATTGGAAATCCTTTAGTAAAATTTTTTGCTAAAGTTAATATTTCATGTTTTGAAAATTTATTTAAATTAATTTTTTGTTGTATATTTTTTCCTAAATTAAATACTTTTTGTATATATTTTTTTATTTTGTTTATATTTTTATTTTTTTTTAACATTTTTTTAATATTTTTTCCTATTCCTTTAGATGCCATACCAAGGTGAGTTTCTAGTATTTGTCCTATATTCATTCTAGAAGGAACTCCTAATGGATTTAATACTATATCAATTGGATTACCAAAATTATCATATGGCATATCTTCTACTGGATTTATTTTTGATATTACACCTTTGTTTCCATGCCTTCCTGCCATTTTATCTCCAACTTGTATTTGTCTTTTTGTAGCTAAATATATTTTTACAATTTTTAGAATTCCTGGAGCTAAATCATCACCTTTTAGTATTTTTTTTTTTGTTATATATATTTTTTTTTTAAGTTCTTTTTTAAGATTTTTATATTTTTTTAAAAAAAAATTTATTGTTTTTTTTTCTTTTTCGTTAATATTTTTTCTAAACAAAGATGTTTTTGTAATTTTTAATATTTCAGATTTAGAAAATTTTTTTAAAAAATTTATTTTATAAATTTTTTTAAATATATTTTTTTTTAAAATTTTAAATTTTTCTAAAAAATTTTTTTTTATTTTTTTTATATTAATTTCTTCAATTTCTAAAGTTCTTTTATCTTTTTTAACTCCATCTCTAGTAAATATTTGAACATCTATTACTGTTCCGGTTATTCCATTCGGAACTCTTAAAGATGAATCCTTTACGTCTGAAGCTTTTTCTCCAAATATGGCTCTTAATAATTTTTCTTCTGGAGTTAATTGAGTTTCTCCTTTTGGTGTTACTTTTCCTACTAATATATCATTTTCTTTTACTTCTGCTCCTATATATACTATTCCTGATTCATCTAGTTTAGAAAGTGCGTTTTCTCCTACATTTGGTATATCTGAAGTTATTTCTTCTGCTCCCAATTTTGTATCTCTAGATATACAAGATAATTCTTGTATATGTATTGTTGTAAATCTATCTTCTTTTACTACTTTTTCTGATATTAATATTGAATCTTCAAAATTATATCCATTCCATGGCATGAATGCTACTCTTAAATTTTGTCCTAGTGCTAATTCTCCAAGATCTGTAGAAGTTCCATCAGCTAATACATCTCCTTTAATTACTTTCTCATTAATTTTTACACATGGAATTTGATTAATACATGTGTTTTGATTTGATCTAGAATATTTAGTTAAATTATAAATGTCTATTCCTAGTTTATTTTTATTGTTATTATCTTTTGTTTTTATAACTATTTTCAAAGCGTCTACATATTGTACTTTTCCGCTTCTTTTAGAAATTACTGTAACTCCTGAGTCTAAAGCTACATATCTTTCCATTCCAGTTCCTATTAGAGGTTTTTCTGATTTAAGTGTAGGAACTGCTTGTCTTTGCATATTAGCTCCCATTAAAGCTCTATTTGCATCATCATGTTCTAAAAATGGTATTAGAGAAGCTCCAACTGACACTATTTGTTGAGTTGATATGTCCATATAATTAATTTGATGTTTATTAAATAACCCTGATTCTCCTTTGTATCTGCATGTTATTAGTTCTTCTGTAAATTCATTTTTTTTGTCTATATTTGAATTAGCTTGAGCTATTATATATTGAGATTCTTCTATTGCAGATAAGTAATAAATTTTATTTGTTACTGTTCCTTTTATAACTTTTCTATACGGAGTTTCTAAAAAACCATATTTATTAATTTTTGCGTATACTGATAAGGAATTTATTAATCCTATGTTTGGGCCTTCTGGTGTTTCTATAGGACAAACTCTTCCATAATGAGTAGGATGTACATCTCTTACTTCAAATCCAGCTCTTTCTCTTGTTAAACCGCCTACACCTAAAGCAGATATTCTTCTTTTGTGTGTTATTTCTGCTAAAGGATTATTTTGATCCATAAATTGAGATAATTGACTTGAACCAAAAAATTCTTTTATAGATGCAGATATAGGTTTAGCATTAACTATGTCTTGAGGCATTAAAGAATCTATATCATTTAAAGATAGTCTTTCTTTTACTGATCTTTCTACTCTTACAAGACCTACTCTAAATTGATTTTCTACCATTTCTCCTACTGATCTTATTCTTCTATTTCCTAAATGATCTATATCATCTATTTGACCATTTCCATTTCTTATATCTATTAATTTTTTTATTACATCTATAATGTCTTTTTTTTCTAAAATTGTAGGACCTTTTATATAATCTCTCAATAAAGATCTATTTAATTTCATTCTTCCAACTATAGATAAATCATATCTATCTTCTGAAAAAAATAAATTTTTAAATAAAGTTTTTGCTGCTTCTTTAGCTGGTGGCTCTCCAGGTCTCATCATTCTATATATTTCTATAAGAGATTGATTTCTACTATTAGTAGAATCTATTTTTATAGTATTTGATATATATGGTCCTTGATCTAAATCATTTGTGAATATTGTTTCTATTTTTTTTATTTCAGATTTTATTATTTTATTTATAATTTTTATAGAAAATTCATTATTTGCTGATATTATTTTTTTATTGTTATTTTTATTAAAATAATTATTAGCAGAAATTTTTCCTATTAAGTATTCAATTGGTACTTTTATTTTTTTTATTTTATCTTTTTTTAATTTTTTTATATGGTTTATTGTAATTTTTTTACCTTTTTTTATATATATCTTTTTATTATGTAATATATTAAAAAATATAGTTTCTCCTCTTAATCTTTCTGGGTATAATTTCATATAAAATTTATTTTTTATAATTTCAAAAGTGTCTTTTTTAAAAAATATGTTTAGTATTTCTTCTTTATTATAATTCATAGCTTTTAAAAATATACTTATTGGAAGTTTTCTTCTTCTATCTATTCTTACAAATAAGTTATCTTTTTGATCAAATTCAAAATCTAACCATGATCCTCTATATGGTATTATTCTAGCACTGTATAATATTTTTCCTGATGAATGTGTTTTACCTTTATCACTATCGAAAAATACTCCTGGACTTCTATGTAATTGTGATACTACTACTCTTTCTGTTCCATTAATTATAAAAGTTCCATTTTTTGTCATTAATGGTATGTCTCCCATATATACTTTTTGTTCTTTTATTTTTTTAATTTTTTTTTTTTCTAAAGAATCTTTTTCATATATTATTAATCTTAAATTTACTTTTAATGGAGACGAATAAGTTAAACCTCTAGTATGACATTCTTTTACATTAAATGTATTTGTTCCAAGTTTATAGTCAATATATTGTAATTCTGCTGTGAAATTATAGTTTTTTATTGGAAATACTGATTTAAATGCAGATTCTAAACCATATATACTTTTTTTATCTTTTTTAATAAATTTTTTAAATGAATTTATTTGTACAGATAGAAGATATGGTATTTCTAGTACTTTAGGTCTTTTACTAAAGTTTTTTCTAATTCTTTTTTTTTCAGTATAAGAGTAAATCATTATTTTCCTCTTAATGATATAATAATTTTTATATTAATTTTATGTTTTATATAAAATGTTTTTATATTTTATATTTATACTGGTGATTTTTTATTGTAATCACCAGTTTTTTATTTTATTCAAAATTTTTATATAGTTATTTTATTTCTACTGTTGCTCCTGATTTTTCTAATATATTTTTTATGTCTTCTGATTCTTTTTTGTTTATATTTTCTTTTATAATCGTTGGAGCTGAATCCACTATATCTTTAGATTCCTTTAATCCTAAATTAGTTATACTTCTAATTGCTTTTATAACTGATATTTTATTAGGTCCTATTGATTTCAAAAATACTTTAAATTCTGTTTTTTCTTTTTCTTTTTCTGTTTGTAATACATTTTTATTTTGATATATATCTTTAGATGATATGTTAAACTTTTTTTCCATTATTGAAATTAGATCCATAACATTTTTTACAGACATTTTTTCTATTTCTTTAACTATTTTTTCTTTGCTTATTGACATTTTTTTTCCTAATTTATAATTTTGTTTTGTTTTTTATTTTTTATTATATTAATTATTTTTATTAATCTTATTATGCATATTTCTTTTAAAAAATTAATTAGTTTAATTATTGATTCTTTATATGTAGGCATAGTGGACAATTCTAATGTAGATATTATTTTACCTTCAAATGATCCAACTATAGATTTGAAATTAGGATTTTTTTTTTCAAATTTTTTAAATAATCTTGCAGCGCTTCCAGGATGTTTTATAGAATATGCTATTAAAGTAGGTCCTTTTATTTTTTTTTTTAAACATTCAAATTTTGTATTTTTTATAGATATTTTTAATAAAGTATTTTTTATAATTTTTATTATTATGTCTTTTTTTGAAGATTTTTTTCTTAAAGAATTAATTTCATTTGCAGTTATTTTAGAAAAATTAATTATAATTGCTGATTGTGCTTTTTTGGTAAAATTAGATATTTTTTCTACTAATTTTTTTTTTTTTTCTATGTTTAATATCATATTTATACTATTTCCTAAGATTTTAAAATATTTTATAAAAATATTTTTAAATTAATTATAATTTTTTATATAATATTATTTTTTATTTTTTAATTACATATATTATTTTATTTTCTTATTTTTTAAGTGTATAAAAATATAATATTTTTAGGATAATAATTAGATATTAGAGTTATTTTTTATGATAAATTTTTAAAAAATTATTTTATATATTTAAATCATAATGATTTATTAATATAGATCCACCCATAGTAGTAGATAAATAAATTTTTTTAAAAAATTCACCTTTTATTTTGGAAGGTTTTATTTTATTTAATGATTTGATAAGTGTAAAAAAATTTTCTTTTATCTGTTTATTAGTAAAATTTACTTTTCCTATAGAAGTATGTATTATTCCATTTTTATCATTTTTATATTTTATTTGCCCATTTTTTATTTTTTTTATAGTATCGAATATGTTGTTTGTTATAGTTCCAAATTTTATATTTGGCATAAGTCCTCTAGGCCCTAATATATATCCTAATTTTCCAACTGTTTTCATAGATTCAGGTGAAGATATTACTATATTGAAATTTTTTATTTTTTTTTTAATATTTTTTATATTTTCTTGATAAATATAGTCTGCTTTTGCTTTTTTTGCTAGTTCTATATTTTTACCTTGTGTAAATACTAAAACTTTGATTTTTTTACCTAATCCGTGAGGAAGAATTACTTTATTTTTTATATTTTGTTCAGGTTTTTTTGTATCTATATTTAGATTAATAGAAACATCTAAACTTTCTACGAAATTAGTCTTTGGAAATTTTTTTAATATTTTTATACATTCTTCAAATTTATATATTTTTTTTTTTTTTATATTATATATTTTTTTCATTCTTTTAGAATTACTTTTCATTTTTTTAATCTTCTATTATTAAACCTATAGATTTAGCAGTTCCTATTATAGAAAGTGCTATTTTATTTATGTTATTACTATTCATATCTTTAATTTTTATATTTGATATTTCTTTTATTTGTTTATTAGTAATTTTTCCTATTTTGTTTTTTTTGTTTTCTCCGGATCCTTTATCTACTTTTGCCATTCTTTTTAATAATATAGATGCAGGTGGTGTTTTAGTAATAAATGTAAATGTTTTATCAGAAAAAACAGATATTATTACTGGTATAGGAATACCTTTTTCTAAATTTTTAGTTTTTTCATTGAAATTTTTACAGAATTCCATAATATTTATTCCTTTTTGACCTAATGCAGGACCAACAGGAGGACTTGGATTTGCCATACCTGATAATACTTGTAATTTTATATAACTTTGTATTTTTTTTGACATAATAATTTGCCTTTAATTTTTACATTTTTTCTATTTGAGAAAAATTTAATTCTACAGGTGTAGATCTTCCAAATATTGATACAGAAACTGTTAATCTATTTTTATCATAATCTACATTTTCTACTATACCATTGAAATCTGAAAATGGTCCGTGTTTTATCCTTATTGTTTCACCTGGCTCAAATAATATTTTAGGTCTTGGTTTATTTTCTATTTTTTTAAGTTTTTTTATTATATCATCTACATCTTTTTTTTTGATTGGTATAGGATTTTCTGGAGATCCTCCTATAAATCCTAATACTTTTGGCACATTTCTTATTATATGCCAATTTTCATCGTTCATTACCATATTTATTAATATATATCCTGGAAAAAATTTATTTTCACTTTTTTTTTTTTTCCATTTTTTATTTCTATAACTTCTTCTGTTGGTATCATTATTTCACCAAACATTTTTTGTACATTATTTATTTTAATATGTTTTTTTATTAAATCAGCTACTTTATTTTCTAATCCTGAAAAAGATTGAATTACATACCATTTTTTCTCATAATTCATTTTATAACCTTATGTAAATAATTTTTGATATTATATAAAATAATATATTATCTATTATCCATAAAACAATTGATATTATAGTAGTTAAAAATATTATTATTATAGATATATAAAATATTTCTTTTTTTTTTGGCCATTCTATTTTTTCTAACTCTAATTTAGTTTCTCTTATAAATTTTAGTATATTGCAATATTTTATTATATTTTTTATTAAATATAGTGATATAAAAGAAGAAAAAATTAAAAATATTATTTTACTTTTTAAGTTTCTATTTATATAGAAATATAATATAGACAAAATTTCTAAAGATAAAAATAACATTATTATAAATATTTTATTTTTTTTTTTCATAGTATTTTTAAATTTTATTAATATATTAAATAATAATTAAAATATATAATATAAAAAATAAATAAATTTAAAAAAAATTTATATTAATAAAAATATTTTATTTTTATATAATTGCTGATACCCAGATTTGAACTGGGATCTCACTCTTACCAAGAGCGTGCTCTTCCTACTAAGCTATATCAGCTTTTAAAAACTATTATATAGCAGGCAGCGGGAATCGAACCCGCATTATTAACTTGGAAGGCTAAAGTAATAACCATTATACTATGCCTGCTTTTTTAAAATATGAAAAAATTTTGGTGGGAGAAGGATTCGAACCTTCGAAGTCTTAGACGGCAGATTTACAGTCTGCTCCCTTTAACCGCTCGGGAATCCCACCTAAAAATTTTATTTTAATAAAAACAGTTTCATAAATTAATATGCCGGCTACCGGAATTGAACTGGTGACCTACTGATTACAAATCAGTTGCTCTACCTGCTGAGCTAAGCCGGCTAATATATTTTTAAAGCAAATTTTTACATATATTCTGAAATATTATATTTTTTTTTTTATTTAATGTAAAGAATTAATTATATTATTTAATATATTTTATATATTATATAAAAATTTTAATTTTATTTTAACTTTTTAATATAAAATTTTTTATAATAATAATTATAATATTTTTTTATGATATTATTTTTAATATAATAATTTAATTTTCTAAATGTATAAAAATATGAATAATGAAATAGAGTATATGTATGAAAATTATATAAATTTTAAAAATAAAGTAAATATTTCCTTTGAGATGTTTCCATATTCTAATAATATTTCTAAGAAAAAATTTAAAAATAGTTTTTTAAAACTAAGTAAAACAAATCCTGATTTTTTTTCTATTACTTGTAGTCAAAATTATGGTGGAAATTATAAAACTTTTAATTTAATAGAAAAAATTAAAAAAAAACATAAAATAGAAATTGTACCTCACTTTACATGTTTAGGATATTCTAAAGAAGAAATAAGAAATATTGCAATTGATTACTGGAATTTAGGAATTAGAAAAATATTAGCATTGAGAGGAGATAATTTTTCTAATAAATTAAATAGTATTTTTTTTAATGCTTCAGATTTTGTTTATGAACTAAAAAAAATAAAAGATTTTAAAATTTTTGTTGCTGCATATCCTGAAATTCATCCAGAATCTAAAAATAAAAAAGAAGATATATACAATTTAAAAAAAAAATTTGATAATGGAGCTAATAGAGCTATTACACAATTTTTTTTTAGCACAGATAGTTATCTTAAATTTAGAGATGAATGTTTTTCTGCTGGAATTAAAAAAGAAATAGTTCCTGGTATATTACCTATATATGATTTATTTCAATTAAAAAAATTTGCTAGTCTTACAAATGTTTCAGTTCCTAAATATATTTATAATATTTTTGATTCTATAAAAAATAATTCTAATTTTTGTAAGATAATTAGTAGTATAATATTAATGAACATTGTAAATAAATTATTTATAGAAGGAGTTAGATCTTTTCATTTTTATACTTTGAATAGATCTGATATTGTTTTTTCTATAAGTTATTTATTGAAAATTAAGAAAAATAATTTTAATAATATTATATAATAAAAATATATAATATTTATTTAAAAAATAAATTTTTAATATTTTTTATATATTATATAAAAATTTTAAATTTTGGGTTAAAAATATATTATGAAAATAGTTAAAGATATAAGAAAAGTAGTTTTAGCTTATTCAGGAGGTTTAGACACTTCTGTAATAATACCATGGATAAAAGAAAATTATAAATCTGAAGTAATAGCTTTTGTTGCTAATATAGGGCAATCTAAAAATGATCTTAACAATATTAAGAAAAAAGCCATTTCTTCAGGTGCTAGTGAATGTTATATAGAAGATTTAAGAAAGGAATTTATAAAAAATTATATATATCCACTGCTTCAATCTGGATCAATTTATGAAAATAATTATTTATTAGGAACAGCTATAGCAAGACCAATAATAGCAAAAAAACAAGTTGAATTAGCAATTAAAATTAATGCTGATGCATTATGTCATGGATCTACAGGAAAGGGAAATGATCAGATAAGATTTGAAAGTGTTTATATATCTTTAGCTCCTCATTTAAAAATAATTTCTCCATGGAGAGAATGGAATTTTAAATCTAGAATTGATTTAATAAAATATTTAAAAATTAAGGGTATAAAAACAAATTATAATAAAAAAAAAATTTATAGTAAAGATGAAAATATATTTCATGTTTCTACAGAAGGTGGATTATTGGAAGATGTTTGGAATTCTTCAGAAAAAAAAGATATATGGTCTTTAACTAAAGATCCATTAGAATCTGAAGAAAAACCTAAATATTTGAAAATAAAAATGTTGAATGGATATATAGAAAGTATAGATAATAAAAAATTTTCTTTATTGGAAAGTTTTAAAAAATTAAATAAATTAGGATCTGCGCATGGAATAGGAAGAATTGATTTTATAGAGAATAGATTAGTAGGAATAAAATCAAGAGGTTGTTATGAAACGCCAGGAGGGACTATAATTTCTAAAATAGTGCAATCTATAGATCAATTAGTATTAGATAGAGATTGTTTAAGATGGAAGAATATTATAGGATCAGAATTTTCTTATTTAATATATGATGGAAAATTGTTTACACCTTTTGGGGAAATTTTAAAAAAAAATATAAAATTTTTTTCTAATTTTATAACAGGAACTGTTTTAATAAGATTATATAAAGGTAATATAGTTGTGTTAAAAAGAAAGTCTATAAATTCTTTATATTCAAAAAAATTTTCTACTTTTAATGATAGTAATTTTTCTTATAAACATAGTGATGCAAATGGGTTCATAAAATTGTTTACTATGCCATGTTTAGTAAGATCTATAAAAAAAAAAAATATTAAACTAAAAAAATAATTAACATTATTTAATTTTTAAATAAAATTATTATTTAATGTTATTAAAGATTTATATAGGAATTTTTTATGTTTTTATGGGGTGGAAGATTTAATAAGAGTTCTAATAATGATTTTTTAAATTTCAATAAATCTTTATATTTTGATCATGTTTTAGTTGAACAAGATATAATTTCCTTAATAGCTTGGTCTAAATTTTTATTATATACAAAAATAATTAATAAATTTGAACAAAAATCTATAGAAAATTGTTTGAATAAAATAAAAAATGATGTAAAAGATAATTTTGATATTATTTTAAAAAGTGATTGTGAAGATATTCATACATGGTTAGAAAAAGAATTAATTTCTAGAATAGGTAAAATTGCAAAAAAACTAAGAACTGGTAAAAGTAGAAATGAACAAATTACTACAAGTTTAAAAATGTGGTGTAAAATTTCAGTAAAAGAATTAATTTTATGTTTAAAAAAAGTTCAATTAAATATATTATATTTATCAGAAAAATATATAGATGTTGTTATGCCTGGATATACTCATTTGCAAATAGCTCAACCAATACTTTTTTCACATTGGTGTTTATCTTATTATGAAATGATAAATAGAGATAAAATTAGATTAAATAATTTATTAAAAACTCTTAATTTTTGTCCATTAGGATCTGGAGCTATTTCTGGAGTTTCATATAAAATAGATAGATATAAAATAGCTAAAGATACTTTTTTTTCGAATATTACTAAAAATAGTATAGATAGTGTTTCTGATAGAGATTATGTAGTAGAATTTTTATCTTGTATTTCTATAGGAATGATGCATTTATCAAGATTATGTGAAGATTTAATTTTTTTTAATACTTCTGAAGCAAATTTTATAGAATTGTCTGATAGAATATCTTCAGGATCTTCATTAATGCCTCAAAAAAAAAATCCAGATGTTTTAGAATTGATAAGAGGAAAATGCGGTAGAGTATATGGATCTTTAATAAGTGTATTAGTTATGTTAAAAGGGATTCCTATGTCTTATAATAAAGATATGCAGGAAGATAAAGAACATTTATTTGATTCTGTAAATACTTGGAAAAATTGTATAAATATGATTGCATTAGTTTTTAAAAATGTTTCAGTAAATTCTAATAGTTGTTTAAAATCTTTAGAGAATAGTTATTCTAATGCTACAGATTTATTAGATTATTTAGTTAAAAAAGGATTAAATTTTAGAAATTCTCATGAAATTGTTGGTAATATAATTTTATATGCTATAAAAAAAAGAAAATATTTAAATCAAATTAGTATTTCTGCATTAAAATCTTTTAGTAATTTTTTTGAAAAAGATGTATATGAATATATTTCTATAAATAAAATTTTAGATAGAAAAGATTCTATTGGTGGTACTTCTAAAAATCAAGTATTAAACAGTATTAAATTAGCAAAAAAAAGAATATAAAATATTTTTAAAACAAAGCTTCCTATTAAAATTTTTTATAACTAGGAAGCTTTATTTATTTGAAAAAAATATAAAATATTTAGTATTTTAATTATCTAAAAAACTTTTTAATATTTCTGATCTACTAGGATGTCTTAGTTTTCTTAAAGCTTTGGCTTCTATTTGTCTTATTCTTTCTCTAGTTACATCAAATTGTTTTCCTACTTCTTCTAATGTATGATCTGTGTTCATGTCAATTCCAAATCTCATTCTTAATACTTTTGCTTCTCTTGTAGTAAGTCCAGATAAAACTAAATTTGTTACATTTTTTAAGCTTTCTGAAGTAGCAGATTCTAAAGGTAATTCTAGATTTGTATCTTCTATAAAGTCTCCTAAATGAGATTCATCATCATCTCCTATTGGTGTTTCCATAGATATAGGTTCTTTTGCTATTTTTAATACTTTTCTTATTTTATATTCTGGTATTAACATTTTTTCTGAAAGTTCTTCTGGAGTAGGCTCTCTTCCTATTTCTTGTAATATTTGTCTTGATATTCTGTTTAATTTGTTTATTGTTTCTATCATATGTACTGGTATTCTAATTGTTCTTGCTTGATCTGCAATAGATCTAGTAATTGCTTGTCTTATCCACCATGTTGCATATGTAGAAAATTTATATCCTCTTCTATATTCAAATTTATCAACAGCTTTCATTAGACCTATGTTTCCTTCTTGTATTAAGTCTAAAAATTGTAAACCTCTATTAGTATATTTTTTAGCTATTGATATTACTAATCTTAAATTTGCTTCTACCATTTCTTGCTTAGCTTCTTTTGCTTTTTTTTCTCCTAAAAATATTTTTTTAATAATTTTTTTTACTTGATTTATGGATAAACCTGTTTTTCTTTCTACTATTATTAATTTTTTTATAATTTCATTTATTTCTTTTTTGAATTTTTCTATTTTTTTTAACCATTTTTTATTTTTTTTGATAGAATTTATTATATTTATAAAACTTATTTTTTTTTTTTTAAATAATTTAAAAAAATTTTTTTTTGGTATTTTACATTTTTTTATGCATATATTTATTATTATTTTTTCATGAATCAATATTCTTTTAGTTATGTTTTTAAGATTATTAACTAAACTTTTAAATTGTTTTGGAGTTAATTTAAATTGATTAAATATTTTTGATAATTTTTTTATTGATCTGATATATTCGACATTTTTTTTATTTTTTATTTTTTTTATTTTTTTATATTGTTTTTTTAATTTATTAAATTTTTTTTTTGCTAATTCTAAATCAATAATGTTTTCTTCATATTCATCTTCTATATTTTTATTATATTTATTTTCATTTTTTTTTATAAATTCTGATTCTATTATATTTATTGAAAGAGGAATTTTTTCATTATTATATTTATATTTTTTTTCTATAAAACCAGTTATTATTTCTGACAATTTTATTTTTTTTGATTTAACTTTTTCATATTGATATAAAAAATTTTTAATAGATTTTGGATGTTCTGCTATAGTTGATTGTATTTGGTTTATTCCTTTTTCTATTTTTTTTGCTATTTTTATTTCTCCTTTTCTATCTAATAATTCTATTGTTCCCATTTCTCTCATGTACATTCTTACAGGATCTGTTGTTTTTCCTAAATCTGAATCAGAATTTGAAATTTCTTGTACTTGTTCTTCTGTAATATTTTCTCTTGATATTAAATTATTTCTTTGATTTAAAGTTATATTTTCTAAATTTTGATTTTTGTCTATAATTTGTATTCCCATTTCATTTATTATTTTTATAATATTATATATTTTATTAGAATTAGATAAATATGATGGAAGATGATCATTTATCTCTTCGTAAGTTAAATATCCCTTCTCTTTTCCATGAGTAATAAGAAGTTTTAGTTTATATTTTTTATTTTTCTTCATGGTATAATTTCCAGAATTATAAAAATATTAATAATTTAGTATACAAAATTTTTAAATATTTTTTATTTTTTATATTTTTTAAATATTTTTTTATTTATTTTCCATAGTTTTATTTTTTCTTTTTTTGTTAAACCTTTATGTCTTTCTTTGTTTATTAAAAAATTTTGTTTAAATTCTAAGTCTTTTTTAAATATGTTTTTTATTAAATCCAAAAATACATTTTTTATTTTTTTTTTATATATCATATGATTCCAAATAGACATTTTTTTTATTATATAATATTTTTTTGAATTTCTATATAATTCTAAAATTTGACCAGTATTTACTTTTTTATATTTTTTACATATTTTTTTTATTTTTAGGATTATATTTAATCCTAATATATTCTTATTATTTAGATTTTTTATTTTGTTAGGAATCATTTTATATAATTTTGGATTTTGTATTAGTAATCCTATTAACATTTTTATACTAATATTTTTTTTTTTTTTTTTGAGGATACTATATTTTTTTTTTTTATTTTATATTCACTTAATTCATTTATTTCTAATATTCCTAATTTATTTCCTAATATTTTTTTTAAAAAAAATTTTATTGTTTTTCCTGGTATTTTTTCTATCATGGAAATAGCTGTTATGCTAAATTTAGTTTTTTCTTCAGGATTAGATAAATTATTTTTTTTTAGTAATTTTTTAAATAATAATTTTGACATTGGAACAGCATTTTTTATTCTATTTTTAAATTTTTTTATGCCTTCTTTTTTTATAATACTATCAGGGTCTTCTCCTTTAGGGAGAAATATAAATTTTAATACATTTTCATCTTTTATATATGGCAAAGATATCTCTAGAGTTTTCCATGAGGCTATTTTCCCAGCATTATCTCCATCATAACAATATATTAAAGTATTACAAATATTAAATAATTTTTTTATAATATTTGTATTTATTGAAGTTCCTAATATTGATATGGAATATTTTATTTTATTTTGAAACAATGTTATTACATCAAAATATCCTTCTACTATTAATAGTTTTTTTATTTTTTTATTATATTTATATGTTTCAAATAATCCATATAAATTTTCTTTTTTTTTGAATATTTTTGTTTCTGGAGAATTCAAATATTTTGGAATTTTTTTAAAAATTGATCTTGCTCCAAATCCATTTATTTTTCCTTGTAAATTTTTTATTGGAAACATAATTCTTTCTGTAAATCTATTTTTTACAATATTTTTTTCATTATATAAAATTCCTGATTTTATTAAATTATTTACAAAATTTTTATTTTTTTTTATATAATTTTTTGAAACATTTTTTATATTGTTAGAATATCCTATAGAAAATGTTTTAATACTTTTTTCATTTATACCTCTATACTTTAAATATTTTATCGCAATTTTATTTTTTTCTTTATATATATTTTTTTGATAATTTAACGAAATTGTATTAAGTGTATTATGTAAATTTTCTTCTTTTAAATATTTTTTAAAATATATGTTTTGTTTTGGTATTTTCATTCCATTTAAAAAAGAAAGTTCTTTTATACTTTCTATAAAATTCATTTTTTCATAATTTATTAAAAAGTCTATTGCATTTCCATGTACATGACATCCAAAACAATAATAAAATTGTTTTTCAAAACTTATTGAAAACGATGGAGTTTTTTCATTATGAAAAGGACATATTGAATAGTAATTTTTACCTTTTTTTATTGTATTTATTTTAGAACTTATTAATTCTACAATATTAGTATTTATTAAAAGTTCGTTAATAAAACTTTTTGGTATTTTATATAACATTTTATTAATTTATTGTTAATAGCCGATCTATTTTATAAGAACGGCTTTGTTTTAATATTTATTTTATTTAATACATTCTTATTCTTCTTGAATTTTCTCTATTTATTTTTTTTTTTAATCTTTTTATTGCTGATGCTTTTGCTCTTTTTTTTATTGTTGTAGGTTTTTCATAAAATTCTCTTCTTCTCATTTCTGATAATATACCAGCCTTTTCACATGCTCTTTTAAATCTTCTTAATGCTATATCAAAAGGTTCATTATCTCTAATTTTAATTATTGGCATAATTTTTTCTTTTTGTTATATTTTTTAAAATAAAAATTTAAAAATTGTTTGTAAATCAATATTATTAAGTATATATTATAAAATATATATTTTATATTTTTTTTAAATAAATATGTTTTTATATTATTTTAACATTTTTTAAAAAACATGAAAATACTAGGAATAGAAACTTCTTGTGATGATACAAGTATTTCAGTTTACGATGATAAAGTTGGTGTAGTTTTTTGTTTTACTATTAGTCAATCTGATGTACATGCTAAATATGGAGGAGTAGTTCCAGAAATTGCATCTAGATTGCATTTAAAAAATATTTTTATTTTATTAAATAAATTGATTAAAAATAAAAAAATCTCTAAAAAAAATATTAATGCTATTTCTTATACAATAGGACCTGGATTACCAGGATCTCTTTTAGTAGGAGCTACTGTAGCAAATTCTTTATCATATTTGTGGGAAATTCCTGTAATATTTGTTAATCATATGGAATCTCATTTGTTTTCATATATGTTAAATAAAAAATATTTTGATTTTCCAAAGTTCCCTATGTTATCTTTGTTAGTATCTGGTGGGCATACTCAAATTATATTAGCTAAATCTTTAGGAAAGTATAAGATATTAGGTAACTGTTTAGATGATCCAGCTGGTGAAGTAATAGACAAAATTTCTAACATGTTAGGCATAAAATATCCTGGAGGCAAAAAATTATCTGAATTAGCCAAATTTGGAAAATCTAATATTTTTAATTTTCCTAAACCTATGTTATATAGTAATAATTTTAACTTTAGTTTTTCTGGTCTTAAAACTCATGTTAGTAGAATTATATTGAATCATGATTATGTTCCTAATGATATGTTTAAATTTAATATCGCTAAGGAGTTAGAAAACACTATTGCGGAAATACTAGTTAAAAAAAGTTTTGATGCATTAAAATTTACAAATTTAAGAACATTAGTAGTATCAGGAGGAGTTAGTGCCAATGAAACATTAAGAAAAAAAATTATAAATATGTCTAAGAAAATTAAAAATTGTTTTGTGCATTTTACAGATAAAAAATTTTGTACTGATAATGCAGCTATGGTTGCATATTTAGGAATGCTTTATTTTAAAAATAATATGTATTCTTCACCTAAAATATTTTTTTCTCCTAAATTATCTATTTCAAATAATATTTATTTTTAATATTTTAAATTTTTTAATATGTTTTATAAATATAATTTTTTTATTTTATTTATATTAAACATTTGAATAAAAAAATTTATTATTTTTTTTAATACTAAATTAATAATATTGTTTAAATTTAAAATTGTTTGTATAACAATAATTTTATTATATTTTGAGAAAATTATGAAAATATATTTGGTAGGGGGAGCCATAAGAAATAAAATTTTAAGATTACCTGTAAAAGATAGAGATTGGGTAGTTGTTGGATCAAACATTAATTTTTTTATAAAAAACAAATATAAATTAGTTGGAAAAAAATTTCCAGTTTTTTTACATCCTAAAACTCATGAAGAATATGCTTTAGCTAGAACTGAAAGAAAAGATGGTTTTGGGTATAAAGGATTTAAAGTTAATTTTTCTTCTAATATTACTTTAAAAGAAGATTTGTCTAGAAGAGATATTACAATTAATGCTATTGCTCAAGACAAAAATGGTAAATATTATGATCCATTTAATGGATTAAAAGATATTAAAAAATGTATATTAAAACATATATCTAGTTCTTTTTCTGATGATCCATTAAGAGTATTTAGAGTAGCTAGATTTGCTGCATTATTGTTTCATTTAGGTTTTAGTATATACAAAGATACATTATGTTTAATGTCTAGCGATTATATAAAAAATGAAATAAAATATCTAGAAAAAGAAAGGATTTGGCAAGAGACAGAAAAAGCATTTAAAACTAAGAATCCAGATATATATTTTAAAGTTCTTTTTAAATGTAATTTAATAGAAATAATTTTTCCTGAAATATATTGTCTATTAAACTTAAATAAAAAATTATATTTTTTAAATAAAAAATATTTTTTTAGACAAAGTATTTTCAAAGGTCTTTCATATGTTTCTAAATTTACAAACAAAATTGATATAAAAATTGCTTTTTTTTTTCAGTTATTTTTTTTAAATATTTGTTTTTGTGTTCCAAATAATAATAAATTTTTATTTTATGATATTTTTTTAGGTCATATTAACAATTTTTTTATTAGAATAAATGTTCCAAATAAAATAAAAAACTTGTCTTTAATGTTTATTAAAAATATAAATTTTTTAGTTAATATACATAATAAGTCTTCTAAAGAAATAATATTTTTATTAAAAAAAATTAATGCTTGGAGAAATCCTAATATAGTAAAAAAATTATCTATTTTAATAGATTGTTATATTAATTTCTTAAACATTTTTTACAAAAACTATTTTAATAACAGTATTTCTTCTGGAAAATATTTAAAAAATGTTTTTAAAATTTCTAAATCTATTTCTTTTAAATCTATAAATAAAAATATTAAAAATGGTATAGAAATACAAAAAAAAATTAATGAATTAAAAGAATTATCTATAGATAATTGGAGATCTTTTTTAAATAAAAAATTATATTAATATAAATTAATAATATATTTTTTATTTTAATATTATTAATATTACTTTTATATTTAAAAATTATTTTAAATTTATATTAAAAAATTATAATTATAAAATATTTTTTTTATTTTTTTTTTAAAATATTATTTTATATAGTATATTAAAACGGCACTTCAGTGCCGTTTTTTTAATTTTCCACAATCATTATTATAGTTTTTCCTGATGTAATTTTTCCTGACATTTTTTTTATTTTTTTTATTTTTTCCATATTTGATATAACAACTGGAGTAATAACAGATTTTGCATTTTTTTTTAACATTGGTAAGTCAAAAGTTATAATCAAATCTCCTATTTTTACTTTTTGATTTTCATTAGCAAATTTTTCAAATCCTTTACCTTTTAGTTTTATAGTGTCTATTCCAAAATGTACGAATAGTTCTATTCCTTCATCAGATTTTATTGAGAAAGCATGTAAAGTATTAAATATTTTACTTATTTTGCCATTAACTGGAGAAACAATACTATTTCCTGTAGGTTGTATTGCTATTCCATCTCCAACAATTTTATCTGAAAAAACTATGTCTGGCACTTTTTCAATATTTATTATTTCTCCAGATAATGGAGCAAAAATTTCTGTTTGTTTATTTTCACAATTTTTTTTGTTTCCAAAAATATTAGAAAAAATACCCATTATTTTCTCCTAAATGTTTATTGCAATATATATTCTAAAATTTTTTTTTAATAATTTAAAATGTTTTATTTTTTTTTTTAAAATAACTTTTTCTAATTATTTTTTTTATATTAGGTATTTCAGGAGAATTAATGCTAAATTCATCTATACCAATTTTAATTAAAAATTTTGTTGCTAAAGGATTACTTGCTAGTTCACCGCATATTCCTGTCCATTTCCCATTTTTATGAGATGATTTTACAACCATTTTTATTAATTTCATTACTGATGGATGCATAGGATCATATAGATGAGAAACTAAATCATTTCCTCTATCAACAGCTAGTGTATATTGAGTTAAATCATTGCTTCCTATACTAAAAAAATCTACTTCTTTAGATAAAGAATCAGATATTAAAGCAGCAGCTGGAGTTTCTATCATTATTCCTATTTTTATATTTTTATTAAAAGAAATATTTTCTTCTTTCAATTTTTTTTTAGCTCTTTTTAATTCTTTTTTTAAGAAATATATTTCTTCTAATGATATTATCATAGGAAACATTATTTTTAATTTTCCGAAATTAGAAGCTCTTAACATTGCTCTAAGTTGAGTCCTAATTATATTTATTTTTTTAGAATATATTCTTATAGCTCTATATCCTAAAAATGGATTTTCTTCTTTAGGTAAGTTTAAATATTTACAACTTTTATCACCTCCTATGTCTAATGTTCTCATTATTACTTCTTTATTTTTCATTTTTTCTATAATTTTTTTATAAACTATGAATTGTTCTTCTTCTGTAGGAAGTCTATTTTTACCCATATACAAAAATTCTGTTCTATATAGTCCTATGGATTGAGCTCCATTTTTTTTTGCTAGGCAAATATCATCTATTTTATTTATGTTTGCTCCTATTTTTATTTTTTTTCCATCTAAGGTTATAGCTTTTAAGTTTTTGAAAATTTCTAATTTTTGTTTATTTTTAAAAAAATTTTTTTTTATTTTTTTTTTTAATGTGATTATTTCTTTGTTAGGATTTATATAAATTTCATTATTTATACTGTCTAATATTATAAAATCTTTATTTTTTACTTGTTTAGTAATATTTTTTACTCCAACTATTGCTGGTATTCCCAAAGATTTTGCTATTATAGAAGTATGAGATGTTTCTCCTCCTAACTCTGTAATAAAACCTAATATATTTTTTTTATTTATTTCAGAAGTTTCAGAAGGTGTTAGATCTTTGCATATTAAAATTACTTTTTTATCTATTTTGCTTAATTTTTTTATATTTACATTTAAAATATTGTCTATTATTCTTTTTCCTATGTCTTTTATGTCTATAATTCTATTTTTTAAATATTTATTTTTTATTTTCCTCATTTTTTTTATTTGTTTTTTAATAACTTTTTTTGTAGAAATTTCTGCTGTATATTTTTTATTTATATAATTTATTATATCTTTTGATAATTCATCATCTTGCAATATCATTATATGACCTTCAAAAATTTCTGATTTATCCTTTCCTATTTTTTTTTCTGTATATTTTTTTATTTTTTTTATTTGATTAACTGATTTTTTTATAGATTTCAAAAATTTTTTTATTTCTAATTTTATTTTTTTTTTTGAAATTTTTTCTTTTTTAATATTTTTTTTATATAAATTTATTAATAGCGCTTTTCCTAATGCTATTCCTTTTGAAACTATAATTCCTGAAATCATAATTTTCCTTTAAAATTTAAATTGTATTATTATATATATTTTTTCAAATATTTTTATTTTAAGTTTGATATAAATTTTTCTAAATGATATATTGCTTCTTTTTCATCTTTTCCTTCTGCAGTTATTTTAATTTTTTTTCCATATGAAAGTTCTAATGTTTGTATTTTAAATAAACTTTTTGCATTAACAGTATTTTTTTCTAATGTTATAGTTATATTAGAAGTAAATTTTTTTGCTTCTTTAACGAATAAAGATGCTGGTCTTATATGAAGTCCATTTTTTAATTTAATTTTTATTTCTTTTGTAAACATTTTTTTCTTCTTATTAATTTTGAAATAATTATTAGTTTTTATTTATTATATTTTCATAAAAAAAATAAATATTTTAATTTTAAAATAACATGATTTTAAATAAAAATGTAAGCCTTTAAAAATTTATATAAATATTTTTTATATTTTTATATATAATTTAATAATTAAAAAAAAATAAAATATTTATTTTAAATATATAATTAAGTATTAAACTATTTTTAAAACTTAATTTATAAGATAATGAACAATATTAATAATATAATTAAAAATTTAAGAAAAGAAATTGAGTTACATGAATATTTTTATAATGTATTAAATATTTCTTTAATATCAGATTATGAATATGACATTTTATTAAAAAAATTATCTAAACTAGAAAAAAAATTTTTAGAACATGGTTTTTATAATTCTCCCACAAAAAAAATAGGAAATAATTTTTCTAAAGAATTTAAGTTATATAATCATATATCTCCTATGCTTTCATTAGAAAGTTTTCATAATGTAAGAAGTTTTTATAAATTTTATAATTTTATTGAAAAAAAAATTAATAGAAAAAATATAAAATTTTGTTGTGAATTGAAAATTGATGGAGTTGCTTTAAGTGTATTATATAAAGATAAATTATTAGTACATGCTCTTACTAGAGGAAATGGATATAAGGGAGAAGATGTAACTAATAATATAAATGTAATAAAAAATTTACCTAAAAAATTATTAGGTAAACATGTTCCAAAACTATTAGAAGTTAGAGGTGAAGTTTTTATATTAAAATCTAATTTTTTAAATTTAAATAAAATTTTATATAATAATTTACAAAAATCTTTTTCAAATACTAGAAATATTGTTTCTGGAATTTTAAGAAGAAAAAAAAATTCTTTTATTTTTTATAAAAAATTATTTTTTATTGCATATGGTGTTGGTTATGTATATCCAAACAATTATTTTAAAAGTCATTATTATATGTTATATAAGTTAAAATCTTTTGGTTTTTATATAAATAAATATAATTATTTTTGTAAAAAAAAATATAATGTTATAAATTTTTTTAAAAAAAGTCTATTAATGAGAAATAAAATTGATTTTGATATAGATGGAATAGTAATAAAATTAGATTCAATAAGTTTACAAAAAAAGATTGGATGTAATAATAAATTTCCAAAATGGGCTATAGCAATTAAATTTGATACTGAAAATTTATTAACAAAAATATTAAAAGTAAATTTTGAGGTAGGACGAACTGGCATAATAACTCCTGTAGCAAAATTATCTCCTATAAATTTTTCTGGAGTTGTAGTACAAAATGTATCTTTATATAATAAAGATAATATAAAAAATTTAAAAATAAATATAGGTTCTGATGTATTAGTTAAAAGATCTGGAAACGTAATACCAAAAGTTGTAAAAGTTATTTTTAATAAAGATGATAAAAATTTAAAAAAAATATTTTTTCCAAAAAATTGTCCTTCTTGTAATTCTAAATTAGTTTTAAATAAAAATAAAAAATTATATATGTGCATGAATGGAGTATTTTGTAAATCTCAAAAAAAAAAATTAATATTACATTTTTTTTCTAAAAATGGATTTAATATAATGGGAATAGGTATTAGAACTATTGAAATTTTAGTTAAAAGAAAAATAATAAACACTCCATTAGATATGTTTAAATTAAATGAAAAAAAAATATTAAAAATTAAAAATTTAAAAAAAAAAACGTTTATAAATATTTTAAATAAATTAAAAAAATATAAAAATATATATTTTTATAATTTTTTATATGCATTGGGAATTCCAGAAATAGGAATATCTATTTCTAAAAATATTGCTAAGAATTTTAATTCTATAGAGGAATTTTTATATTGTATTAAAAATAATGATTTTATTAAAATAAAAAATATAGGAAAAAAAATATCTAATAATATATATAATTTTTTTATTATTAATAATAATATGAAATATATTATAGAATTTTCTAAAAAATTAAAAATAATTTTTTAATTTTTATTTAAAAAAAATTTTTGGGCTGTGCAGGATTTGAACCTGCGACCAATTGATTAAAAGTCAACTGCTCTACCAACTGAGCTAACAACCCATATTTTAATAGTAAAAGTTAATAAATAAATTTTTTAGGTGATGCCGGATTTGAACCGACGACTTCCTCCGTGTAAAGGAGGTACTCTACCAACTGAGTTAATCACCTATAAAAATAACTAATAATTTATTATTATAATATTTTTAATATTCACTAGTCAATATTTTTATTTATATTTTTTCAAATTTTATTTTTGAAAAAATAATTTATAAAATATATATTTAAGAAAAATTTTATGAAAATAAAAACTAGATTTGCTCCTAGTCCTACTGGAAATTTACATTTTGGAAACGTTAGAACTGCTTTATTTTCTTGGTTATTTGCTAAAAAAAATAAAGGAAAATTTATTCTTAGAATAGAAGATACTGATGTTGCAAGAAATGATTTAAAATCAGTAAAAAATATTTTAGAAGTTATGAAATGGTTAGGTTTAAATTGGGATGAAAAAATATATTTTCAGAGTAAAAGATTTAGTTTTTATAAAAAAATAATTACTTTAATGTTAAAAAAAAAAGTTGCATATAAATGTTATTGTTCTGAAAGTGTTCTTAAAAATAAAAAAAAATATCAAATTTTAAAAAAAAAAAAACCTAAATATGACAGAACATGTAGAAATTTAAAAAACAACATTTTTTTGAAAAAAAAATCATTTGTAATAAGATTTAAAAATCCTAAGTCAGGATATGTTGAATTTAATGATAAAATTAGAGGTATGATAAAATTTAATAATAGTGAATTAGATGATTTTATTATTCAACGAAGAGATGGAAATCCTACTTATAATTTTTGTGTTGTTGTAGATGATTTAGACATGAAAATAACTCATGTTATTAGAGGTGAAGATCATATAAGCAATACTCCAAAGCAAATAAATATATTTTATTCTTTAAAAGCTAAAATTCCTATATATGCACATTTACCTATTATTTTAGATGAAAATAAAAAAAAAATTTCTAAAAAAAATAGTAATATAAACATTATTAAGTATTTTAAGGAAGGATTTTTACCTGAAGCAATATTAAATTATTTAGTAAGATTAGGTTGGTCTAATGGTAATAAAGAAATATTTAGTTTATACGAAATGAAAAAAAATTTTTCTTTAGATAATGTAGGTAAATCTTCTAGTATATTAAACATAAAAAGGTTATTGTATTTAAATAAATATTATATAAACAATATAATTTCTAGAAAAAAAATAATTTTATTATTAAAGTATTATTTTAAAAAAGAAAATATAAATATAAAATATGGACCTAATATTGAAGAAATTTTTAATTTATTTAAAAAGAGATGTTCTTCATTAAGAGAAATAGTTGTTTCTTCTAGTTATTTATATAATAAATTTTTAAATTTAAACAATATTTTTTTGACAAATTTATCTAATAAATATGTATTAATTGTTTTTAAGATTTCTTATTATAATTTTAAATGTATAAATTTATGGAGTTCTTCTAAAATATGGAAAAAAATTGTTTTAATGTCATTTAAAAATAAACTATATTTAAAAAATATAATTAATATATTAAGAGTAACTTTTACTGGTAAATTAAATTCTCCCAGTATTAGCAAAATTATTTTTTTAATTGGGAAAAAAAAAATATTATTTAATTTAAAAAAATGTATTTTATTTTTAAAAAAATGTTTTATATAAATTACTATTTTATATAATTTTTATATAATAAAATTTTTTATTTTATAAAATTTTTATTAATATTACATGATTTTTTTTTTTAATTTCATGTAATATTAATTTTTATATTTTAATTTTATATTTGCATATTCATAATTTCTTGATATGCAGACATTATTTTATTCTTTACTCTTAAAGCAACTTCTAGGCATAATGAAGATTTTTCTAAATCTAACATTTTATCACTTATAGATTTTTGTTCTATTTTATTATTTTTTAGTAATTTTTCTGTTTTATAGTTTTTTATTTCTATAAATTTATTTATTTTTTCAATTTTATGACTAAAAAATTTATAAAAATTATTTTTAGATTTATTCTTTTTAATGTTTATTTTATTACTTAATTCATTAAATTTTGTTATAATATTATGCTTATTTATAATCATATTTTTTTTAAATATTTAGTTAAATTAAATTTAATTTTCATTATATCATATTTTATTTTAAAATATTTTAACATATATATATTATTTTTATAACATGAGAAAATTTTTATGAATGAAAAACTATCATTTGAAAAAAAAATGGAAAAAAATAATTTTTTTGAATCTTTTTTTTATATTATAAAAAAAAATATTATTGTATCTTTAATTTTAGCATCATTATTTTTTACATCAGCATTTTCTATTTTTTTTTTATATAAATCTAATAATTATTTTACATTATATAATAATTTATCTAATGAGGATAAAAATTCAATTATTTTAGAATTGTCTAGTATGAAAATTCCATATGAAATTGATTCTTCTGGAAATAAAATTAAAATACCTAAAAATTTAATTTATAAGGTAAGAATGGATTTATCAGAAAAGGGAATTCCTAAAGAAAATATAGATGGTTTTGAAATATTAGATAAAGAAAAATTTGGAGAAAGTCAATTTCATGAAAAAATAAATTATCAAAGAGCATTAGAAGGAGAATTATCAAAAACTATAATGAAAATAGATGCTATTAAAAATGCTTCTGTTCATTTAGTAATTAATTCTAAGTCAATTTTTATAGATAATGATATAGATTCATCTGCATCAATTTTATTAACATTAAAATTTGGAAAATATTTAGATTCAAGAAAAATTGATGCAATTTTACATTTAGTATCTACAAGTGTATCTGGATTGAAATATAAAAACATAACTATAGTAGATCAATATGGAAATTTTTTAAATAAATTATCAGATATAGACATATATGGAAATAACAAGTTATCATATATAAATGATATAGAAAAAAAATATAAAAGAAAAATTGAAGAAATTCTAATTCCATTATTTGGAATAAATAATGTACATGCTCAGGTAACAGCTCAAATAAATTTTGATAAAAAAGAAAAAGTAGAAGAAAAATATAAGCCTAATTCGAATGTTTTTGACAAATCTATTAGATCTAATCAAAGTATTTATAGCAAAGAATTTCATAGTGAAAATAAAAATATTAATGCACAAGAAAATTATTTAAAAAAAAAAGATAATAAAGATATAGAAAATAAAGTTAATTCTAACATGTCTAACAAAGATATAAATTTTAAAAATAACACCAATATTAATGAAAATAATAAAAATTTTATAGATAATGGCGATTATGTTTCAAATTATGACAATACTACTAATTATGAATTAGATCATAATATTACAAATACTAAAATGAATGTAGGAAATTTGAAAAGAATTTCTGTGGGTGTTGTAATAAATTATGTAAAAAATTCTAATGGAAAATTTATACCATTAAATAAAAATGAAATTGAAAAAATAAAATGTTTAGTAAAAAATTCAATAGGATTTTCTGAAGAAAGAGGAGATACTGTAGATTTAGTCAATTCATTATTTTTTCAACATCCTGAAATTAAAAAAGAAAAAAAAATATTTGTAGAAAAGAATTATCTAGATATTTTTTTTAAAAATTTTTTGTTTATTTTGTCAATAATTATATTATTAATATTTTTTTATGAATTTTTATTAAAAAAAATATTTTTTTATATATTCTATAATAATAAAAAAAATGATAAAAATATAAGTAATAAAGATATAAATGATAAAAATATAAGTAATAAAGATATAAATGATAAAAATATAAGTAATAAAGATATAAATGATAAAAATATAAGTAATAAAGATATAAATGATAAAAATATAAGTAATAAAGATATAAATGATAAAAATATAAGTAATAAAGATATAAATGATAAAAATATAAGTAATAAAGATATAAATGATAAAAATATAAGTAATAAAGATATAAATGATAAAAATATAAGTAATAAAGATATAAATGATAAAAATATAAGTAATAAAGATATAAATGATAAAAATATAAGTAATAAAGATATAAATGATAAAAATATAAGTAATAAAGATATAAATGATAAAAATATAAGTAATAAAGATATAAATGATAAAAATATAAGTAATAAAGATATAAATGATAAAAATATAAGTAATAAAGATATAAATGATAAAAATATAAGTAATAAAGATATAAATGATAAAATTAAAAAACAAAAAAATTCTAATGCATTAGTAATTACTAAACATAATAAAGAAAACAAAAATATTTTTGAAAAAAAATCTTTATTTATAGCAAAAATTATTAAAAATTGGATAAATAAAAAATGAACAAAGATATTGATGGTTATACAAAAAGTGCATGTTTATTATTTTTTTTAGGAATAAAAAAAAGTATAGAAATATTAAAACATTTTAATCTAAATGACAAAAAAAAAATAATATTAAAGTTATCAGACGCTTCGACATTATCTAAAAAAAATATAGATATATCTATAAAGTGTTATAAAGAACACTACAAAAATTTATTTTTTAATAAAAAAAAATATTTTAATATTTATTTTGAATCTATAATTAATAAATCTTTTGATAAAAAAGATAATTTGTTTTTAATAGATAATATTAAAAATAAAAAAAAATTTTTTAAAAACATAAAAAAAATAAATTCAAATGATGCTAAATATTGCTATTTAATTTTAAAAAAAGAACATCCTCAAATAATTTCTATTTTTTTAAAATATTTGAATAAAAATAAATCTTTTAAAATTTTATCTTTTTTTAAAAAAAATTATAAATATGAAATTATTAAAAGAATGTTTAATAATAAAAAACTTAATAAATTTTCTGAGAATGAATTTTTTAAAATAATTAATTCTATTTTTAAAAAAAAAAAAATAAAAAAAAAATATAATTTTAATGAAGCAATAAAAATTTTTAATTTATTTTCTAAAAAAGAAAAAATTTTTATGTTAAAAAATTGTTTTAAAAAAAATAATAGTATTAGAAAAAAAATTATTTGTGAAATGTTATCTTTTGAAGACATTTTTAATATAAATGATAATAATATATATATTTTGTTAAAATATGTTAAGAAAAAAATTTTATGTATGTCTATAAAAAATTTAGAAGAAAAATTTAAAAATAAAATTTTAGCAAATATGTCTAAAAGACAATTATATTATTTTTTTGAAATAATAAAAGACAGTAATTTAAAAATTTCTGATTTAGATATAAAAAATAGTAGAAATAGTATTTTACATACTTTAAAAATTTTATTAAAAAAAAATATATTAATATTAGAAGATATAGAGAAAATTTATGCATAAATTATTTTATATAAAAAAATGGAAAAAATGGAATGCAAATTCTTTTTCTAAAAATAATGATAAAAATTTTTTTAAAAAAAATGATAAAAGTTTTGATAATAAAATTGTGAAAAAAAAAAAAAAATTAGAAAAAGAAAAAATTTATAATATAGGATTTAAAAAAGGTAAAGAAATTAGATGTAAAAAAGAATTTAAAAAAAAATATTTACATAATAAAAAAAATAAATTAGAAATAAAAAAAATAAAAAGTTTATTTTTAAGTTTTAAAAAATCTATTAAGTCTATAGATTCTTATATATCTGTTAAAATTGTAAAAATATTTTTTAATATTGTTAAAAAAAATAATAAAATTTTTAACAATGGTAAAACTAAAAAATTAATAAAAAAGGTTAAAAAATATTTATTTAAAGAATGTATTTTTTTAAATAATTTAACTTTTAAAATAAATCCAAAAGATTCAAAATTAGTAAAAAAAAATATTATAAATTTTTTAAAATTTAAAAATTGGATGTTAATTGAAGATAGCAATATTTCTGTAGGAGAATGTGAAATTGTGTCTCCTGAAATTAATGTAAATTTTACTAATACAGATAATTGGGATAACTTATATAGAATTTTTTTTTTAGAGAAAAATTAATGAATCAAAATTTAAAAAATTGGTTAAAAAATATAAATTTATTATATAAGAAAATACATAAATTTCCAATAGCAATAAAATTTGGATATGTAATTAGTTTTATTGGTTTACTTTTAGAAGTTTCTGGTATAAATTTATCTATTGGAGAAATTTGTATAATAGAAGTTGTTTATAATAAAAAAAAATTTTTTGTTGAAGGAGAAGTAACTGGATTTAAAAATAGAAATATTTTTGTTATGTTATTTGAATATTCTAAAGGAATATCTCCAGGTTTAAGAGTTTTTCCAAAAATTGATAAAAATGGTAATAATATAAGTAAAATACTTCCTGTAGGAAAAAATTTATTAGGAAGAGTAATTGATAGTTATGGAAATTCTATAGATAATTTAAAAAGTTTAAATTGTAAAAATTTTGTTTCTACTCATTATAAAAAAATTAATCCTTTAAAAAAAAAACCTATAAATAAAATATTAGATACCGGAATAAGATCTATAAATTCTTCTCTAACTATAGGAAGAGGACAAAGAATAGGATTATTTGCTAGTTCTGGAGTAGGTAAAAGCGTTTTGCTAAGTATGATATCAAAAAATTCTAAATCAGATATATTTGTAATAGGTTTGATAGGAGAAAGAAGTAGAGAAATTTTAGAATTTGTAGAAAATATTAAAAGTGCAAATAATTTTTCAAAATCAGTAGTAATAGTTTCACCTGCTAATAGTTCTCCATTATTAAAAGTTCAAGGAACTTTATATGCAATAAGCATAGCTGAATATTTTAGAAAAAAAGGAAATCATGTATTGTTTATATTAGATTCTTTAACTAGATATGCTATGGCTGAAAGAGAAATATCAATTTCTATGGGTGAAATTCCTGTTATGAGAGGATATCCTACTTCAATTTTTTCTAAATTACCTTTTTTTATAGAAAGATCTGGTAATAGTGAAAGTAAAAATTGTTCTATAACTGGTTTATATACTATTTTAATAGAAAGTAATAAAAATTTAGATCCTATATCTGATTTAGCTAAATCTATTTTAGATGGTCATATAATGCTTTCTAAAAGTTATGCTGATTCTGGTCATTATCCTGCTATTAATATAGAAACTTCTGTAAGTAGAGTTATGTCTAATTTAGTAGAAAAAGAACATTATGAAAAAGCTATTTATTTAAAAAAATTAATATCTATATATAGAAGAAATAAAGATTTAATAAGTTTAGGAGCATATGTAAAAGGTCATGATAAAATTTTAGATAAAGCAGTTAGTTTATGGCCTAAAATAGAAGCATTTTTACAACAAGATAAAGATGTTGTATGTAATTTTTATGAATCTGTTAAAAGTTTAAATGAATTAATAAAATAATATTTTGGAATTTTTTATGAATAATAGAATTAAATTAGTTGATTTGTTAATTTCTTTAGAAAATATAAAAATAAAAAAAAAATATAAAAGTTTTTTAAATTTATTGCATTTTAAAAAAATTAATAAATCAAATTTAAAAATATTGAAAAAATATAAAAAAATATATTTAAAAAAAAATAATAAAAAACTTTTTTTAGGAATAAGTTCTGTAGAAATAAAAAATTTTAATAATTTTTTAAATATTATTAAAAATCAAATATTTCATAGAAAAAAAAATATTTTAGAAGTTAATGTTCAAATTAAAATATTTTTAAAAAATGTTTTAAAAAATAAAAAAAAGATAAATATTTTAAAATTTTTTAAATCATATTTGTTAAATAAAGAATATAATAAATATATTTATACAATTGATTTTAATAATGAAGAGTTGATTCAAACTTTTTTTTTAAATAAATAAAAATTTGATATTATAATTTTAATTTTTTGTTTTTATAGTTTTATATTTTTTTTTATATAAGGGAAATTTTATGAATAAATATTTTGGTAATTTTATACATGTTAATAAAGTTTTAGAAAAATTTGATAATTTTTCGTATAATAAAAAAAAAAAAAATATAAAAAATATTATTAATAATGATTTTAATCTTTTTAATATTTTATATGCTAATTTAAATAATATATATTTTAAGGAAAAGTTTTTACTAAAAATTTTATTTAAAGATTTTTCTAAAATTTTAGAAAAAAAATTATCTAATATGTTAAATTATAAAATTAAAGTATATATTGAAGATATTAAAATACAAACATATAAAAAATATTTTAAAAGTGTTAGTTCTTTTATAAGTTTTAATTGTTTTAAAATTTCATCTATAAAAGATTTTGGTTTTTTCATATATTCGAATAATTTTGTATTATATATATTAGAAATTTTCTTTGGAGGAGGTGTAAAATTTTTAAATAAAAAAGAATTTAACAATATTTCTTATAGTCAAAATTTTATTAGTGATAATATAAAAAATATATTAATAAATAGTTTATCTAAAATTTTTAAAAAAAATTTAAATTTAAATATATTTTCATACAAATTTAAAAATTTTTTTTCTGCACATAACGAAAATTTTTTTTCTTTAAAAAATTTTTCATCAATAATATATTTTAAAGTTTTTAATAGTAATAAAAATTATAATACTTTTAATATATGTCTTCCTCTAAGTTTTATAAAATATATAAATAAAATTATTATTAAAAAATCTAATAAAATATGTGAAAATGGTATTTTAAAAAAAAATTTTTATATGTTAAATAATATAAAATTTGTAATGTCTGTTTTTTTACAAAATTTTTTTATTAAATTATCAGAATTATATGAACTAAAATATAATTATATAATTAATATAGACAATCCAAACAATGTTTATGTATTTGTAGGAGAAAAATTGTTTTTTTTAGGTAAAAATATAACTTTTAAAAATAAAAATTCTATTTTAATAAAAAAAATAACATATTTAAAATATATAAATTCAGGTGATAAAATGAACAATGAATTAGAAAAATTTAGAAAATATTTTTTAGAAAATGAAAAAAAAATAGATGTAGAAAAAGATAATAAAAAAATATTTTTAGACAATTCTTATAAAAAAAATTTAGAAAAAAATATCTTTAATGAAAAGATAAATTGTATAGGAGACATAAAAATTAAAATTTCTGTTAGATTGGGAAGTATAAATATAAAAACAAAAAAATTATTATCTATAAAAAATGGTTCTATAATACAATTAGATCAATTGGCTGGAGAACCTTTGGATATATTAGCAAATGGTTGTTTAATAGCAAAAGGTGAAATAGTAGTTATAAAAAATAAATATGGAATAAGAATTGTAAATATAATAAATAATATTGATAATTTAAAATAATTTTTTTAAATTATATTTATTTTTTAAATTATAAAATTAATTTAATGTTCTTATTATTATTTAAATAATATTAAAATTTTTCAAATAACTTAATATTTTGGAAATTATAATGAAATATAGTAAAATTTTATTATTTTTGTTTTCATTACTTTCTACTTCTGTATATGCTATGAATTTAGATTCAATAAACAGTTTATTTTTTAATAAAGGAAGTGATTTTTCTATTCCTATAGATATTTTAATAATAATGAGTTCTTTAAGTTTTTTACCTGCGATAATTCTTTTAATGACAAGTTTTACTAGAATTATAATTGTTTTAAGTTTGTTAAGAAATGCTTTAGGGATGACTTATTCTCCTCCAAATCAAATATTAATTGGATTAAGTTTATTTATTACTTTTTTTATAATGTCTCCTGTTTTTAATTCAATTTATAAAGATGCTTATATACCATTTATTAATAAAAAAATTAATTCTGAAATAGCTATAGATAAAGCAATTTTTCCATTTAAAAAATTTATGTTGAATCAAGTTAAAGAATCAGATATATCTTTTTTTTTAAAGTTGTCCAAAGAAAAAAAAAATAAATTTGAAAATAAATATGATATACCCATGTATATAGTAATACCTGCTTTTGTTTCTAACGAATTAAAAATAGCTTTTCAAATAGGTTTTATAATATTTATACCTTTTATAGTAATAGATTTAATTATATCTAGTGTTTTAATGGCATTAGGAATGATGATGGTTCCTCCATCTAGTATATCATTTCCATTTAAGTTAATACTTTTTGTATTAGCAGATGGATGGAATTTGTTAATAAGTTCTTTAGTAAAAAGTTTTTATTTTTAAATTTTATTATAATTTTAAAACATTAGGTAAAAAATATGACTTTAGAAACTGTAGATAGTTTATTAGGCGAATCAATAAAAATGATTATTATATTATCTATGCCATTATTAATTGTTGTATTATTAATAGGTTTGATAATAAGTATATTGCAGTCTGCTACTCAAATTAATGAACAAACTTTATCTTTTGTGCCTAAAGTGTTTTCTATATTAAGTATACTGATATTATTAGGGCCTTGGATTTTAAACACTATAATAAATTATATTAAAGATTTATTTAAAATTTTACCTGTTATTATAAACGAATGATAAATTTTAATTTTTATGAAATTTTTAATCTTATTAATAAATTAATTTTTCCATTTTCTAGAATATTATCAATATTGATTATGGTTCCAGTGTTTGGAGAAAAATTTTTAAATAAAAGGGCAAAAATATTGTTTTCAATATTTTTAAGTTTTTTATATATAAAATTTTATAAAATAGAAAATTATATAAATTTATTTTCTAATTATGGTTTATTAATTTTATTAAAACAAATATTTATAGGATTTTTTTTTGGATTTATAATACAATCAATTTTTTCTATATCTATTATAATTGGAGAAATATTAAGTTCCCAAATAGGATTATCATTTTCTACTATTTTTGATGTTTCTCAGAAATGGAATTCTTCAATATTTTCTTATTTTATAAAAATATTTATTTTAATGACTTTTTTATCTATGGATGGTCATTTTTGGATAATTTATACAATATTTAATAGTTTTTTATTAATTCCTATTGAAAATTTAAAATTTTCTAAAAAAATTTTTTTTTTAATATTTTATTTTTTTGCTAATATTTTTTATAATGGTATTTTAATAATTTTATCTATTATAATACTTATTTTAGCATTGAATATTATGATGGCTATATTAAATAGAACAATACCTCAACTTTCTGTTTTTTCAATTTTTTTACCTATTCTTTTGTTAATAAGTTTATTAATTTTATATTTTTATATACCAATTAACATAAATAATTTTGTATTTTTTTTAAGAGATTCATTTGAAAAAGTAAATAATTTAAAACAAAATTTGATTTTTTATAAATTTTAATTTTTTTATATATTATCAAAATTTTTTAAAATTAAACGAATTGATTTATTTTTATTTTTTTGTTTTCAATTCGTTTAATAAATTATTTTTTATAAAATTTTATTTTATATCATATTCTTTATACCATACATGTTTTTTTAATATTGGATCATATTTTTTTAATTTAAGTTTTTCTGGATTATTTATTTTATTTTTACTAGTAGTATAAAAATGTCCATTTTTTGAAGTAGATAATAATTTTATTTTTTTTCTAGATTTTTTAGCCATATGTTCCTCAAAAATATATATTTTTTAAAAATAATTTTTAAATATTTTTTCTATTCCTTCTTTATTTATTTGTCTTATTCCTTTAGCACTTATTTTAATTTTTATAAATTTATTTATACTTGGTACCCAAAATTTGTGATTATGTATATTGGGCTTAAATTTTCTTCTATTAGAATTCATAGCATGAGATCTTTTGTTACCAAATAAAGTTTTTTTTTTAGTAATTTTGCATATTTTTGACATTTTTTATCCTAAATTTTTATTATTTTAAACATTTTAACATAAAAATATTTATTGTTTTATATTTTCAAAGTTTTTTATAGATTTTAATATTTCATTTTTAGCTTCTTTTTCTCCTCCCCACCCTATTATTTTTATCCATTTGTTTTTTTCTAATTTTTTATAGTTATAAAAAAAATTTTGTATTCTTTCTTTAAAATTATTTTCTAAATTTTTTATATTTTCAATATTATTATACTCTTTAGTAATTTTTTTGTTTGGTATACTTATTATTTTATTATCTTTTCCTGATTCATCTATCATTTTTAGTATTCCTATTGGAATACATCTTATTATAGATTTTGGTATTATTGGGTATGGAGTAATAACTAAAGCATCTAGACAATCTCCATCTTCTGATAAAGTATTGTTTATATATCCATAATTACATGGATAAAACATAGCTACAGGAATAAATCTATCTACAAATATATTTCCGCAATTTTTATTAATTTCATATTTTACTGGACTAGAATTAGAAGATATTTCTATTATTACAAAAATATCATGTGGAGGATTTTTACCTGATGGTATTTTTTTTATGTTCATATTTTAAAAAATTATATAGTAATTTAAATATTTATAAAAAATATAATATTTATTATATAATATATTATATATAAATTTATTAATTATTAAAAAAAAATATAAAATATAATTTAAATAAAAAATAAAATTTAAAATTTTTTAAAATTTTTTTATAAAATTATATAAAATTTATAAATAAAAAATATATTAACTTTTTGTTGAAGTTAGACTATAAGCCGGATTCTGTATTAAACAGTCATTCATCTAGATTAATAATTACTTATTAATTCATGCAACCTACCCAGACTTATTGTATTAACGGGTTTTTTTAAGTCTTGTTTGGTCTTGCTCCAAGCGGAGTTTACATTGCCATAATTTGTTACCAATTTATGCGGTGTGCTTTTACCACACCTTTTCACCCTTTCCTAAAATTTTAAAATTTTTTAGGAGGTTTTTTTTCTGTTGCACTATTCGTAAGTTTTCACTTCCCAGGAGTTACCTGGCGCTTTCACCCGTGTAGAGTCCGGACTTTCCTCTTTTTATATAAAAATATATTAAACTTTTATAATATTTTTATGAAAAAGCGACTGTATGTCTAACTTCAACTATATAAATATATTATATATATATGTTTATGTCATTTTTTTTTTTAAAATATATTTATATAAAAAATTTTTTCTTAAATTATGTATTTTAGAAGTAATTTTTACAGATAAATTTGTATTTAAATATTTTTTTAAAATGCTAAATGTATTTAAAATTTTTTCTTTAATTTTCTTTTTTTTATTATTTTTTCCTTTTATTATTAAAACAATTTCTCCTTTTTTTCTTATTTTATCAAACTTTAACCATTCTATAAGTTTTTTTAATTTTGTTTTTTTTATAGTTTCCCAAAATTTTGTTATTTCTTTTAAAAATGTAATACTTCTGTTTTTTCCAAAGAATTTTATCATAATTTTTAAAGATTTTATTATTCTATTAGAAGTTTCAAATAAAATTATAGTTCTTTTTTCTGTAGATAATTTTTTAAACATTTTTTTAATTTGTTTTTCTTTTTTTGGTATAAATCCTTCATAACAAAAATTATTAGAATTAATTCCAGAGCTTACAATAGCTGATATTGCAGAACATGCTCCTGGTATTGGAACTATTTTTATATTTTTTTTATGACACATTTTTACTATTATATATCCTGGATCATTTATTAATGGAGTTCCAGCTTTTGAAACTATTGCAATATTTTTATTTTTTGATAGTTCTAAAAATATCTTATTACTCATTTTTTTTTCATTATTTTTATTTAAAGAAATTATATTAGATTTTATTTTATAAACATTTAATATTTTTTTTATATTTTTTATACTTTCCGCTGCTATTATATTTACATTTTTTAATATTTCTATAGATCTATATGTGATATCTTTCATGTTTCCTATTGGTGTAGATACTATATATAAAACTCCAAAATTTTTATATTTTTTATTCATATATTTTAATTTTTTGTAATTTTTAATATTATGATTAATTGTTTTATAAAAAAAATAAATAAAATTATATTTTTTTTTATTTTTAAATTTTTATTTTTTTTTCTTTATTATATAATAATATTTATTTTGGATATTTTTATGAAAAGAGTAGTAATAACTGGAATAGGAATAATTTCTAGTATTGGAAATAATAAAAAAGAAGTTTTAAAATCTTTGAAATCAGGAAGATCTGGTATTTCATTTTCAAAAAAAATGTTTAATTTAGGAATGCATAGTAATGTAATAGGTAATATAAATATAAAAAAATTTGAAAAAATTGATAAAAAAATATTTAGATTTATGAATATGTCTTCTGTATATTCTTATTTTTCTTTTTTAGAAGCAACTAAAGATTCTAAATTAAATTTAAATATATATCAAAAAAATTGTAGAGTTGGATTAATATCCGGATCAGGAAATATGTCTTATAGATTTAGTGATTTTTCACACAGAATATTTAAAAAACATAATAAAATAGATCCATATTTTTCAATAAAAAATTTTCCATCAAATATTTCTGCTTGTTTATCTACATATTTTAAAATATATGGAATAACTTATTCTATTAGTTCAGCATGCACAACATCTTCACATTGTATTTGTAATGCTTTTGATTTAATAAAATATGGAAAGCAAGACATTGTATTTGCAGGAGGAGGAGAAGAAATAAATTTTCAATTAGCAAATAGTTTTGATGTTATGAAAGCACTTTCTAGAAAAAGAAATGATTTTCCTAAAGAATCTTCAAGAGCTTTTGATCAAGATAGAGATGGTTTTGTAATTTCAGGTGGAGCTGGATTTTTAGTTCTAGAAGAATTAAATTTTGCTATTTCTAGAAATGCTAATATATATGCAGAAATTATTAATTATGCATGTCTTTCAAATGGGAAAAGTATGATTTTACCTTCAGAAAATAGATCAGTTGCATGTATGGAAAAAGCTATAAAAGGTATAAAAATAGATTATATAAATGCACATGCGACTTCTACTAAAATAGGAGATTATGTAGAATATAATGCAATTTTAAAAGTATTTAAAAAACATAATTATATTCCTATAATTTCTTCTACTAAATCTATGACTGGTCATTCTTTAGGTGCTTCTGGAGTGCATGAAATTATTTATACTTTATTAATGATGAGAAATAATTTTATAGCTCCTTCTATTAATATAAAAAATTTAGATACTAGATTTATTATAAACAATATTGCTTCTAAAAAAATTAATAAAAAAATTTGTACAGCTATGTCTAATAATTTTGGTTTTGGTGGAACTAATGTAAGTATAGTAATAAAAAATTTTATTTTATAATTAATTGCATTAAAATAAATAATTATATTTTATTTACATATATATATATAATATAATAAATTTTAATTTTTTATAATTATAAAATATTTTTTTTAGAGGAAGAAATTTTGAATCAATTAGATCAATTAAAAAAATATAGTATTGTTGTTGCAGATACAGGTAATATAGAATTAATTAAGAAGTTTTCTCCTCAAGATGCTACTACTAATCCTTCTTTAATATTAAATGCAATTAAATTGCCTGAATATAAAAGTTTAGTATTGAAATCTATAGAATATGCAAAAAAAAAAAATATTGATTTTAAAAAAAAAATTTCTTTAGCTAGTAATAAGATATCTGTAGATATTGGTACAAAAATTTTAAATTTTATACCAGGTAGAGTTTCAACTGAAATAGATGCTAGATTGTCGTTTAATAAAAATTTATGTATTTATAATGCTAAAGAAATAATAAGTATGTATGAAGAAAATGGAATAAATAGAAATAGAATTTTAATAAAACTAGCTTCTACATGGGAATCTATTCAAGCAGCTAAAATATTAGAAAAAGAAAATATAAATTGTAATTTAACATTATTGTTTTCTTTTGCTCAGGCTAGAGCTTGTGCTGAGTCTGGTGTATTTTTAATATCTCCTTTTGTTGGTAGAATATATGATTGGCATAAAAATAAATATAATTTAGAAAATATAAATTCTAAAAATGATCCAGGTGTTAAATCTGTAAAAAAAATATTTAATTTTTATAAGAAATATTCTTATAAAACTATTATAATGGCTGCGAGTTTTAGAAATACTTGTCAAATACTGGAATTATCTGGTTGTGATTATCTTACTATATCTCCTATATTATTAGATAAATTAAAATCTAATTTTAATAAAATAAATAAAAAACTTCATGTTACTACAAAAAATAAAATTTATAAAAATAAAATTACTGAAGAAGAATTTAGATTTGAACATAATGAAGATATTATGGCTACAGAAAAGTTGTCTGAAGGAATAAGACAATTTGGATATGATCAAAAAAAAATAGAAGAAATTATTATTAAAAATATTTAATTTTTCATAGTATTAATATATATTTTATATTTTAAAAACATTGGAGTTTAAGTATGAATAAAAAAATTTTATCAAATGCAATTAGAGCATTAAGTATAGATGCCATTCAAAAATCTAATTCAGGTCATCCAGGAATGCCTTTAGGTATGGCTGATATAGCAGAAGTTTTGTGGAGAAAATTTTTAAAACATAATCCTAAAAATCCAAATTGGCCTGATAGAGATAGATTTATTATGTCAAATGGTCATGGATCTATGTTATTATATAGTTTATTACATTTAACTGGATATAATTTATCTATAGAAGATATAAAAAATTTTAGACAATTTGGATCAAAAACTCCAGGTCATCCAGAAAAACATATTACTGAAGGTGTAGAAATTACTACAGGTCCTTTAGGTCAAGGATTATCTAATGCTGTTGGAATGGCGATTTCAGAAAGTATTTTAAGTAATACTTTTAATAAAAAAGATTTTAAAATAGTAGACCATTATACATGGGTTTTTGTTGGAGATGGATGTTTAATGGAAGGAATTTCTCATGAATCTTGTTCTTTAGCTGGTCATTTAAAATTAAATAAACTTATAGTTTTTTATGATAAAAATAATATTTCAATAGATGGAAATACAAATGGATGGTTTACTGAAGATATAAAAAAAAGATTTGAATCATATAATTGGAGTGTTATAGATAATATTGATGGTCATTGTAAAGAAGATATAACAAAAGCTATTATAAAAGCTAAAAATAGTAAATGTAAACCAGTTTTAATAATATGTAATACTAAAATTGGTTTTGGTTCTCCTAATAAAGAAAATTCCAGTGAATCTCATGGCTCTCCTTTAGGTGATGAAGAAGCAATTTTAACTAAAAAAAATCTAAATTGGAAGTATGATCCTTTTTTTATTTCTAAAGACATATATAACAAATGGAATTGTACAAAAAAAGGTAAATTTTTAGAAAAAAAATGGAGAAACAATTTACTGAAATATAAGAAAGAATATCCTGATTTACATTTTGAATATATGAGAAGAATTAATAAGAATCTTCCAAAGAATTTTAAAAAAATTATTTCTAAGCATTTTAAAAAAGTATCTAAAAATGTCTTAAGTATATCTACTAGACAATCTTCTAAAAATACTATTGAAATTTTAGGTAGACATTTAAAAGAGTTGTTAGGAGGTTCAGCAGATTTATCTGCAAGTAATTTAACTAAGTGGTCAGAATCCAAGTCAATTTTTAAAAACAAAAGTGGTAATTATATAGATTATGGTGTTAGAGAATTTGGAATGACTGCTATAGCTAATGGAATTTTTCATCATGGTGGATTTATACCTTACACTTCTACTTTTTTAATGTTTATGGAATATGCTAGAAATGCTGTAAGAATGTCTGCTTTAATGAATACACAACAAATATTTATATATACTCATGATTCAATATGGTTAGGAGAAGATGGACCAACCCATCAACCTATAGAACAATTATCTAGTCTTAGAATAGTGCCAAATTTAAATGTTTGGAGACCATGTGATGAGTTAGAAACTATAGTAGCATGGAAATCTGCAATAGAAAGATGTAATGGTCCAACAGCATTAATATTATCTAGACAAAATTTAAATTATGTAAATGAAAAAAATAAAAAAATAATTAAAAATATTATGAAAGGAGGATATATAATTAAAGATTTTTCTAAAAATCCAAATTTTTTAATAATTTCTTGTGGATCTGAATTAAGTATATCTTATAAAGTATGTAAAATTTTAATTAAAGATAAGAATTATAAAGTTAGATTAGTATCTATGCCTTCTACAAACATATTTGATTCTCAAGAAAAAAAATATAAAGAAAAAATATTACCGTTACACATAAAAAATAGAGTTTCTATAGAAGCAGGAATATCTGATTTTTGGTATAAATATATAGGAAATAATAATTTGTCTATTGGAATAAATAATTATTCATATTCAGCTCCTGAAAAAATTTTGTTAAAAAAATTAGGATTTGAAGTAAAACATATAGTAAAAAAAATAAAAAGTTTTTTTAACAATAAAAAATTATAATTTTTATATTTTATTTTTTAATTTTTTTATATTTTTTAGGAAAATTTATGTGTAGTTCTATTATAAATTTGTTAAATAAATTAATTTGTATACCATCTATTAGCCCAAATGATTTAGGGTGTCAGAAAATTATATCAAAAAAATTATTAAATATGGGTTTTTCTATAAAAAATTTTGATATAAAAAATACAAAAAATATGTGGGCTGAAATAGGTAGTAAAAAAAATGGAAAAACATTAAATTTTTTAGGGCATACTGATGTAGTTCCTTCTGGAAATTTATATAATTGGAAATTCGATCCGTTCACCCCTACTATATATAAAGGAAAATTGTTTGGAAGAGGATCTTCAGATATGAAAGGATCTATATCTTCTTTTATAATAGCTATTAAAAAATTTTTATATAATTTTAGAAATAGAATGAAAGGAAGAATAACAGTGTTATTAACTTCTGATGAAGAAGGAAATGCTAAAAATGGTATTAAAAAAGTAGTAGAAAAATTAATTAAAAAAAAAGAAAAAATAGATTATTGCATAGTAGGAGAACCTACATCTGAAAAATTTTTAGGAGATACAATAAAAAATGGAAGAAGAGGATCTTTACATTTACAGTTATTTTTAAAAGGAAAAGGAGGTCATATTGCATATTATAATTCTTCTGAAAATTTAATTCACAAATCATCTTTATTTATTAATGATTTAATTAAATTAGACTGGAAAGAAAAATTTATTAATAAAAATGAAATTACAAATGTTCAAGTTTCTAAAATATTTTCTGAAGATACAGTAGAAAATATGATTTCTGAAAATTTATTTATTAGAATAAATTTTAGATTTAGTTATAAAATTAGTGTGAGTTATATAAAACGTTGTGTGAAAAATTTATTAAACTATCATAAAATAAATTGTAATATGAATTGGAACATTTCTGCCAAGCCTTTTATTACTAAAAACGGAAAACTATTAGATTCTGTTGTAGATTCAATTTTATATTTTAATAAAAATAAACCAAATATATCTATGTCTGGCGGTACGTCTGATGGAAGATTTATTAATAAAATGAAATCTCAAATAATAGAATTAGGATTGCTTAATAATACTATTCATAAGCCAAATGAATTCGTAAAAATTTCAGATTTAAAAAAGTTAAGTAAAATTTATGAAAAAATTATTGAAAAATTATTGTTATAATTTTAAATTTTATAATGTTTATTAATATTTTATAATACACGGAGTATCAGTAGACACTCTGTGTATTTTTTTTTTAAAAAAAATTTTAGTTAAATAATTTTTATTTTATTTTTTAAATATAATTTTTCTAATAACATTTTTTTTTAAAAAATTTTTAAAAACACTTTTATTTTTTTTAGATAATTTTGTTAAAGGTAATCTTACTGTATCATTTTTTATAAGTCCTATTTTCTTAGATATCCACTTTATTGGTATAGGATTTGTTTCTATAAACATAAATTTGTTTAATTCATGTATTTTGTTGTTTATTTTTCTGGCTTTATAAAATTTTTTTTTAATTGCAAAATTACACATTTTAAATATTTTATTTGGAATTATATTAGCTGTAACTGATATTACAGCATCTCCTCCTAATTGCATAAAATCTAATGCAGTAGTATCATCACCGCTAATTAGTAAAAATTTTTTATTTACAAAATATTTTATATTATTTACTCTTGATAAATCACTACTAGCCTCTTTTATACCTATTATATTTTTTATTTTAGAAAGTTTTATTACAGTTTTAGGTAATAGATCTGATCCTGTTCTTTTCGGTATATTATATAATATTTGTGGAAGATCAGTGTTACTAGAAATTTTTTTAAAATGTTCAAATATTCCTTTTTGTGTAGGTTTGTTATAATAAGGAACAACATTAAGGCATGCAGATATTCCTGAATTTTCTAATTTTTTTGTTAATTCTATTGATTCATAAGTAGAATTTGATCCTGTCCCTGCTATTATTGGTATTTTTTTTTTTGCGTATTTTAATGTTTTTATAATTACTTTATAATGTTCACTTTCTGTTAAAGTAGCAGATTCTCCTGTAGTTCCTACAGAGACAATAGCATTTGTATTATTTTTAATATGATATTTTACTAATTTTTTTAAACTTTTGTAACAAACTTCTCCATTTATTTTCATAGGAGTTATTAAAGCAACAATACTGCCTTTAAACATATAAATTCTCTCTTAAAATAAAGTATATTTTTTATGAAAAAATTAAAAATAAAATAATTTTAAAAGTATTAATATATTTATATTTTTATTTAACTTATATAATATTTTTTATTTTTAAATATTAAAAAATATATTTATTTGTTTTTAATAAAAAATTAGAAAAATATATTTTATTTTTTACATTGAGCATTGTTTCTTAAAATATGATCCATTAATACAATAGCAATCATTGATTCTGCTATAGGAACAGCTCTTATTCCAACACATGGATCATGTCTTCCTCTTACTACTATACTAGTATTTTTATTTTTTTTGTTTATCGTATTACATTTTATTTTTATGCTGGATGTTGGTTTTAATGATATTGTTGCTATTATATCTTGACCATTACTTATTCCGCCTAAAATTCCTCCAGAATGATTTGTTTTAAATCCATTTGAATACATTTCATCTCTATTTTCTGTTCCTCTTTGTGTAGATACATTTACTCCATCTCCTATTTCTACAGATTTTACTGCATTTATTCCCATTAAAGCATAAGATATTTCTGCATCTAATTTATCAAAAACAGGTTCTCCTAATCCAGGTGGAACATTTTTAGATATTATTGTTATTTTTGCTCCTATTGAATTATTTTCTTTTTTTATTTTTTTTATAAAATTTTTTATTTCTTTTATTTTTTTTTTTTCTCCGCAAAAAAATGGATTTTTTTCTACTGTTTTCCAATCTTTTATATCACATGATATAGGTCCTATTTGTTTTAGATATCCTCTTATTTTTATATTATATTTTTCAAATAAATATTTTTTTGCAAAAGCTCCTGCTGCTACTCTCATACATGTTTCTCTTGCTGATGATCTTCCTCCTCCTCTGTGATCTCTAATTCCATATTTTTTTTGATATGTATAATCTGCATGACCTGGTCTATATATATTTTTTATAGAATCATAGTCTTTTTTTCTTTGATCCATATTTTTTATTGTTAAACCTATACTAGTACCTGTAGTTTTTCCATTAAAAATTCCTGAAAGTATTTTAATTTTGTCTTTTTCTCTTCTTTGAGTTGTATATTTTGAATTTCCAGGTTTTCTTTTATCTAGCTCGTATTGTATATATTTTTCTGATATTTTTATACCAGGAGGCATTCCATCTATTATGCATCCAAGTGAATGACCATGAGATTCTCCATATGTTGTTACACAAAATATTTTTCCTATTGTATTTCCAGACATTTTTAGTTCCTATTTTTTTTTATAAAAAATTTAATTATTTTATTTTAGATATTATATACATAATTTTTGTGTTTTAATTAATTTTTTTATTTTTTTAAAAAATATATGTTTTTTATATAAAAAATTTTATAATTATAATATTATTAATAATTTATTATTTTTTATGATTTATAAAATTGGAGTAATTATGAACAAAAAAAATTTTATTTCTTCAAATGATTTGTTTCTTTTTAAAAAATCTTTTAAAAATATAGATAAAATAGTTCAAGATAATATTTTTTATTATAAAAAAAATGTTTGTCTTAGGAAAAAAAAGTATAAAAAAAATAATTTTGAAAAAGATTTTCACAAACATTTTTTTTCTAAAAAAAATTTTAATAGTAATTTATCTTATAAACCTATTAGATATGTTAGATCAAGTTGCTTTATTAAAAAATTAAAAGAATTAATATATGGAAAATTTTTTCCTGAAATTTTTTTGGATGTTCATGGAATGAATACTTCACAAACGAAGGTAGAATTAGCAAATTTATTTACTATATGTTATGAAAAAAAAATTTCTTATATAAGTATAATTCATGGACATGGAAAAGAAATATTGAAAAAACAAATACCTTTTTGGCTTTCTAATCACCCTGACATTGTTGCTTTTCATGAAGCTCCTAGATTTTCAGGAAAAAGTTCTTCAATTTTTGTAATAATAGATATTTAAAATTATAACTATAATTTTATATTATAATTATTTTTTAAAACTTTAAAATAATTATTTTTTAATATTTTTATTTTTAAATAATAATAAAAATTATTTTAAAAATAATTTTTGTTTAAAAAATTTTGTAAAATATTATAATACATTTTTATAGTTGTTATTTATTATTAAATTTTAAAGAGAGATTTAAATATGTATGATAATAAATTAAGAATAGCAATACAAAAATCTGGAAGATTAAGTAAAGATTCTAGAAAATTGTTAAGAAATTGTGATATAAAAATAAATTTTCAAAAAAACAAATTAATTTCTTTTTCAGAAAATATGCCTATTGATGTAATGTGTGTTAGAGATGATGATATACCAGGATTAGTTATAGACGGTATAGTAGATTTAGGAATTGTTGGAAGAAATGTTTTAGAAGAAGAAGTTTTGAAAAGAAAATTCAAATTAGAAAAAATTTCTTTTAAAATATTAAAACATTTAGATTTTGGATTGTGTAGACTTTCTATAGGTATACCGACTGAAAAAAAATATTATGGAATAAAATGTTTAAATGGATTGAGAATAGCTACTTCTTATCCTTATATATTAAAAAAATATTTTTATAAAAAAAACATTTCTTTTAAGTTATGCAAATTAAATGGATCTGTAGAAGTTGCTATTAGAGCTGGATTAGCAGATGCAATTTTTGATTTAGTTTCTACAGGAGAAGCTTTAGTTTCAAATGGGTTAAAAGAAGTAAAAATAATACATAATTCTAGTGCTTGTATAATTTCTAGTAATAAAAATTTTAATTTTTTTAAAAAAAATGTTGTAAAAACTTTTATATCTAGAATTAATGGTGTTATTAAAGCTAGAAAATCTAAATATATTATTTTACATATATCTTCTGATAAGGTAAAAAATATATTTAGATTATTTTCAGAATGTGAAAAACCTATAATATATAAATTATTAGAAAATGATAATATAGTAGTAGTACATATAATTAGTAGAGAATCAATATTTTGGGAAACTATGGAAAAATTAAAAGAACTAGGAGCTAAATCTATATTAGTTTTTCCAATTGAAAAAATGTTGGAGTAATTTTAAATGAATTTGAATAATAATATATATTTTTGGAAAAGCTTAACAAGTTTAGAAAAAAAAAATGTATTGAAAAGACCTATATTTTTCATAAATAAAAAATTACAAAATAGTGTTTTTAATATATTAAAAAATATTGAAAAGTTCGGAGATTTATATATATATAAATATAATTTTTTATTTGATAATATTAATATTGATAAAATTAAAATAGATTGTGATAAAATAAATATAAAAAATATTAATGTAGAAAAAAAGTTTAAAAATGCAGTTTTACATGCTAAAAAAAATATAGAAAAATTTCATTTATTACAAAAAAAAAATAATAATATAGATGTTATAATAGAAGATGGAATTAATTGTAAATATATAGAAAAACCAATTTCTGATATTGGAATTTATATACCTAAAGGAGTAAATTCTAATTTAATTTCTACTATGCTTATGTTATGTGTTCCTGCTAATATTGCAGGATGTGAAAATATAGTTGTTTGTTCTCCTCCAAAAATTAGTAATGAACTTTTATATACTGCAAAAATTTGTAATATAAAAAGTATTTTTCAAGTTGGAGGTGCTCAAGCTATAGGATCTATGGCTTTTGGAACTAAAACTGTTCCTAAAGTTAGTAAAATTTTTGGACCTGGAAATGCTTATGTTACTGAAGCAAAAATTCAAGTTAGTAAAATGCATGTTGGTGTAAGTATTGATATTCCAGCAGGACCTTCTGAATTGTTAATAGTTTCAGATGAAAATTCTAATCCAAAATTTATATCATCAGATTTAATTGCTCAGTCAGAGCATGGAAAAGATTCTCATACAATTTTATTAACTAATTCATTAAGTTTAATAAAAAATGTTATAAAAGAAATTGAATTTCAATTAATAGATTTTCCTAGAAAAGAAATATTAATAAAATCTTTATGTAACAGTAAATTTATTTTAGAAAAGGATTTGTTTAATTGTATAAATATTTCTAATATTTATTCTCCTGAACATTTATGTATTTATTCTAAAAATTATAAAGATTTGTTAGAAAACGTAAAAAATGCTGGATCAATTTTTTTAGGAGAGTGGTCTCCTGAAGTTATAGGAGATTATGCTTCAGGAACAAATCATGTATTGCCTACTTATGGATATTCTTCTTCTTTATCTGGAATTGGATTAAAAGATTTTTTTAAAAATATTACAATACAAGAATTAAATTATAAAGGATTTTTAAATATATACAATACTGTAAATATTATGTCTAAAACAGAAGGTTTAGAAGGGCATAGAAGATCTATTAAAATAAGAAAAAAATATTTAGAGGAAAATAAAAATTTTGAACTTTAAAAAACTAGTAAAATTTAATATTAATAATTTTATTCCATATAAATCTGCAAGAAGTATGTGTGTTAATGGTAGTGTTTGGTTAAATGCAAATGAATCACCTGTTAACAATGAGTTTTTTTTATTAAATAAAAATTTAAATAGATATCCTTATCCTCAGCCAAAAAACATTATTTTAAGATATTCTAAATATTCTAAAGTTAATTTTAATAATGTATTAATAAGCAGAGGTATAGATGAGTCAATAGAATTATTTACAAAAATTTTTTGTAGACCAAAAATAGATAAAATAATGTATTTTTCTCCAACTTATGATATGTATAGAATAACTGCAGAAATATTTAGAATAGATACAGTTAATATATTTTTAAAAAATTATAATAATTTTAATTATGATATAATTAGAAAAAATATAAAATTTTTAAAATTGATATATATATGCAGGCCTAATAATCCTACTGGTGATATTATGCCGAAAGAAATTTTAATAAATATATTAAATATTTGTAAAAAAACATCTTTAGTAATAGTAGATGAAGCTTATATAGAATTTTGTTGTTATAAAAGTGTAGTTCACCTAATAGATAAATATTCTAATTTAGTTGTTTTAAGAACTTTGTCAAAAGCTTTTGGATTAGCTGGAATAAGATGTGGATTTTCAATAGCTAATTCGGAAATAATAAATATATTGAACAAGTTTATTGCTCCTTATCCAATACCTACTCCTGTATGTAATATTGTTAATAAATTTTTAAGTAATAAATTTATTAGTTTTATGAAAAAATCTGTTTTAGAAATAAATAAGAATAAAAATTGGTTATTTAAAAAACTTAAAAAAATTTATTTTATAAAAAAAGTTTTTAAAAGTTATGCTAATTATATATTGATAAAATGTATTTCATCAGATTTTATTATTAAAAAATTAGAATCTAAAGGAATAATATTAAGAGATCAAAACAAAAATTTTGGATTAAAAAATTGTATTAGAATTTCTATAGGCACAAAATTAGAATGTAAAAAATTAATTTATGAATTAAAAAAAATTTCTTATAAAAATATATTTTAATTATTAAGAGTATTTTATTATATTATGAAAAATAAATTTCTATTTATAGACAGAGATGGAACAATAATAGACGAACCTATTAATGATTTTAAAGTAGATTCCATAAAAAAATTAGAATTTAAAAAATATATATTTACATCTTTATTAAATTTGAAGAAACATAAATATAAATTTGTTATGGTGACCAATCAAGACGGATTAGGTACAAATGAATTTTCTAAAAAAAAATTTTATTTTATACAAAATTTTATTATAAAAATATTTTTGTCTCAAGAAATAAAATTTTATGATATTTTTATTTGTCCTCATTATGTTGAAGATAACTGTAAATGTAGAAAACCTAATATTGGAATGTTAACTAAATTCTTAAAAAATAATAAATTAGATAAAAAAAATAGTTTTGTTATAGGAGATAGAAATACAGATATAGAATTTGCAAATAATATTGGTATAAAGGGAATTTTATATAAAAAAAATTATGATTGGAAAAAAATTGAAAAAAAAATATTATACAATAACATTATAACTATTTTTAGAAAGACAAAAGAAACTAATGTAAAAATAAAAGTAAATTTAGAAAAATATTCTTCTAGTAATATTGATACTGGAATAAAGTTTTTTGATCATATGTTAAATCAATTAGCTTTTCATTCTAGAATTTATTTGTATATAAAATCTGTAGGTGATTTATATATAGATGATCATCATACTGTAGAAGATGTAGCTATTGCATTAGGTAAATCTTTTTTAAAATCTTTAGTTTTTAAAAATGGAATAAATAGATTTGGATTAGGAATAATACCTATGGATGAAAGTATTTCCAAATGTGTTTTAGATATTTCTGGAAGACCATACATTTGTTTTAAATCTAATTTAAAAAATAAATTATTAGGAGATTTTAATTTAAATATGGTAAAACATTTTTTTTATTCGCTTAGTTATTCTATGAAAAGCACTATACATATCAGTGCATACGGAGAAAACGATCATCATATATGTGAAAGTATATTTAAATCTTTTGGAATTGCTTTCAGGAAAGCGATAGTTATAAATTCTAATTATATGCAAAGTTCTAAAGGAATATTGTTATGATAAAAGATATAGTAATAATAAATACAGGATCTTCTAATATATCTTCTTTGAAATTGTCTATTAATAGATTAGGATATGAGGCATATGTTACAAATAATTTGAAAACAATTAGAAATTCTAAAAAATTATTTTTTCCAGGAGTAGGAAGCGCTGAATATGTAATGAATTTTATTAAAAAAAAAAATATTGATATTGAGATAATGAATTATAAAAATTTAGTTCTCGGAATTTGTTTAGGAATGCAATTATTTTGTAAATATAGTGAAGAGAGTGTTAACAGCAATGTTATAAAAACATTAAATATTATAAACAGTTATTCTAGATTAATAAAATATAATAAATTACCTATTCCTCATAGTGGATGGAATAATGTAGTTCATAATAATGATATTTTATTTAAAAATATTCCTCAAGGAGAAAGATTTTATTTTATACATAGTTATATAGTTCCTATAAATAAAAATACTATTTCTAGAACTTTTTATGGAGAATATTTTTCTTCATCAATTAGATCAAAAAATTTTTTTGGTGTTCAGTTTCATCCTGAAAAATCTGGATTAGCTGGATCTCTATTATTAAAAAACTTTTTATCGGTGTGAAAAAATGATAATTCCTTCATTAGACATATTAAATAACAATATAGTAAGATTATATAAAGGAAATTATAAAAAAGTAAAATTTTATAATGATAATTTATTTTCTTTAGCAAAAAAATATAAATTAGAAGGAGCTAAAATTCTTCATTTAGTAGATTTAGATGGAAGTAAAGATCCTAAAAAAAGACAAATAAAGTTTATAGAAAATTTTATAAAAAATATTGATTTACCAATACAAGTAGGAGGTGGAATTAGAAATATAATAGATATAGAAAATTTATTATCATGTGGAGTAAAAAGAATTGTAATAGGATCTTCTGCAGTTATAAATTTTTCAGAAACAAAAAAATGGTTTAGAAAATATAGTAATAAATTGGTTTTAGCTGTTGATGTTTTTTACAAGAATGAATACAAAAATGAAATTAAAATAAATGGATGGACTAAAAATTCAAAAAAAAATATTATGGATATAATTTCTGAATATCTAGAAAATGATTTAAAACATTTGTTATGTACAGATATTAACAAAGATGGAACTTTAAAAGGTCCTAATTTTTATTTATATAAAAAAATTACTAGTACTTTTAAAAATTTATTAGTTCAAGCATCTGGTGGTATTAGTTGTTTAAATGATATAAAAAAAATAAAATTACAAAATGTTTCTGATGTAATAGTTGGTAGAGCTCTATTAGAGAATAGGTTTAGTTTGTCGGAGGCTATTTCATGTTGGCAAAAAGGATAATTCCTTGTTTAGATATTAAAGATGGTAATATTGTTAAAGGAATAAAATTCAAAAATCATAGAATAATATCTAAAAATATATTTTCTATGATAAAAAATTATATAGAAGACGGGGCTGATGAATTAGTTTTTTATGATATATCAGCTTATGTTAAAAATAAATTGGTAAATGAAAAATTAATATATAAAATTTCAAAAATTATAGATATACCATTTTGTGTGTCTGGTGGCATTAAAACTATTGAAGATGCAAAAAAAATACTTTTTTCTGGAGCGGACAAAATCTCAATAAATTCACCAGCTATTGATAATCCAAATTTAATAAGTAAATTAGCTAATAGATTTGGAAGACAATGTATAGTAATTGGAATTGATTCATTTTTTGATTCTATATTAAATAAATATTTTGTTTTTAAATATACTGGAGATTCTAAAAAAATTGTTAAAACTAATTTGTCTACTTTAGATTGGGTAAAAAGAGTACAAGAATTGGGAGCAGGAGAAATAGTTTTAAATGTAATAAATTTTGATGGATTGAAATCTGGATATGACATCATACAATTAAAAAAAATAAGAAAAATTTGTAAAATACCGTTAGTTGCTTCTAGTGGTGCTGGATCTATAAATCATTTTTATGAAGTTTTTCATAAATCTGATGTAGATGGTGCTCTAGCAGCTTCAGTATTTCATGATAATAAGATTAGTATAAAAGAACTAAAACAGTTTTTGTTTAAAAAAGGTATAGAAATAAGATTATGATTATAAAAAATATAATTTCTGCTATTAATTGGAGTAAAGTGAATAATATAGTTCCTGTAATAATACAAAATAATTTTTCAGGTAGAATATTAATGTTAGGATATATGAACAAAGAAGCATTAGAAATGACATTTAATAATAAAATTGTAACTTTTTATTCAAGAGTTAAAAAAAGATTATGGACAAAAGGAGAGACCTCAGGAAATTATTTAAATGTTATAGATATAATTTTAGACTGTGATTTTGATAGTATAATTATACTAGTAAAACCTATAGGAAAAACTTGTCATCTTAAAAATAAGAGTTGTTTTAATTATAAAAATACTTTTTTTGATTTTTTATATAGATTAGAAGATATAATAAAAAATAAAAAAAAATCTTTAAAAAATTCTTATACTAAAAAATTATATAATTCTGGAATTGAGAGAATAGCTCAAAAAGTTGGAGAAGAATCTGTAGAAACAATTTTATCTTCTTTAGGGAAAGATTCTAATAAATTTGTTAATGAAGTTTCTGATTTATTATATCATTTATTAGTATTAATTAATTATAAAAAATTTAATATGTATAAAATAATACATAATTTGATTGAAAGAAATAAAAAGAATTAATATATTTTTTTTTAATGTATTAATTTTAATTTTTATTAAAACTAATTTTATCAGGACAAATAATATGAAAAAAAAACATGTTGGAATAATTGGCATGTCTGTTATGGGCAGTAATTTATGTTTAAATTTAGAAAGAAATGGATATTTAGTTTCTATATTTAATAGATCTTATAAAAAAGCTAAAGAAATATTAATTAAAAATCCTAATAAAAATATTTTATGTTTTAAAAAAATAAATGAATTTGTTAATTCTATTTCAAAGCCTAGAAAAATATTTTTAATGATAAAATCAGGAAATGTAACAGATATAGTTATAAATTCTATTTTAAAATATTTAGATAAAAAAGATATAATAATAGATTTAGGTAATTCTTTTTATAAAGATACTATAAGGAGAGAAAAATATTTATATAGTTTAGGTATAAAATTTGTTGGCGCTGGTATTTCAGGTGGAGAAATGGGTGCATTATTAGGAGCTTCTATAATGCCTGGATGCAATAAAAATGTATATAATAAAATAAAATCTATTCTTATAAGTATATCTGCTAAATATAATGGTGTTCCTTGTGTAGATTATATAGGTCCAGATGGTTCTGGTCATTATTTAAAAATGATACATAATGGAATAGAATATGGAGATATGCAAATTATATCTGAATCTTATTGTATATTAAAAAATTTATTAAAAATGAGTAATTTAGAAATATCAAAAATTTTTAGTACTTGGAATAAAGGAGAATTAAATAGTTATTTAATAGAAATTACTAAAAAAATTTTTTTGAAAAAAGATAACAAAGAAAATTATTTAATAGATTTTATATCTGATGTTGCAAAAAATAAAGGTACTGGAAAATGGATTTGTAAAAGTGCATTAGAAATAGAATCTCCTTTATCATTAATAACAGAATCTGTTTTATTTAGATATATATCTTCATTAAAAAAAGAAAGATGTTTAGCTTCTAAAATATTAAAATCTACTGAAACTAATTTTGTTTGTAAAAATAAAGATTTTTTTATAGAAGATTTAAGAAGATCTTTATACTTAAGCAAAATAATTTCTTATGCTCAAGGATTTTATCAATTAAGAATAATTTCCAAAATACATAAATGGAATTTAAATTATATAAATATTGCTAAAATTTTTCGTTCTGGTTGTATAATAAGAGCAAAATTTTTAGATAAAATAATAAATGCATATAAAAATAATTTTAAATTAAAGAATTTGTTATTAGATAATTATTTTTCTAAAATATCTTATAAATATCAAAATTCTTTAAGAAATATAGTATCTACATCTATATTAAATGGAATACCAGTTCCTGCATTTTCATCTGCCATTTCTTATTATGATAGTTATAGATCTAATAAATTATCTTCAAATTTAATACAAGCTCAAAGAGATTTTTTTGGATCTCACAAATATGAAAGAATAGATATGAAAGGAAAATTTCATACTAATTGGTAAAAATATTTTTTATTGTTATAATAGATTTTTTAATATATTTAATAATTTTTTTTATAAAAATATTGTAAAATTAATATAATTTTTTTTAAACTGTGATTAATTTTTTATAAAAATATGAAAAAAAAAATTTTAATAACGTGTGCTTTTCCTTATGCTAATGGTTCTATTCATATAGGGCATTTATTAGAGCATATTCAAGCTGATATATTAGTTAGATATAAGAAAATGATGAATTATAAAGTTTGGTTTATATGTGCTGATGATGCTCATGGAACAGCTATAACTATAAAAGCTAATGAAAATAATGTTTCAGAAGAATATTTGATATCTCAAGTTTTAAAAGAACATAAAAAAGATTTGTTTGATTTTGATATTTTATATAATAAGTATTATTCTACGCATTCTAAAGAAAATTTATTTTTTGTAAAAAAAGCATTTAATTGTTTAAAAAAAAAGAGATTAATTAAAATAAAAACTATTAAACAATTTTATGATAATTCAAAAAACATTTTTTTATCTGATAGGTATGTATATGGATCATGTCCATTTTGTAAAAGTTATAAAGAATATGGAGATAATTGTTCTTCTTGTGGGGCCTTTTATTCAGTTACAGATTTAATAGATCCTATTTCAGTTTTTTCAAAAAAGAAACCTGTTTTAAAAAAAACTGTGCATTTATTTTTTAATATTTCTCATTTTAAAAATATTTTAAAAAAATGGATTTTTTCTAATGTTTTTAATGAAAAAATTTTAAAAAAAGTTTTAGAATGGTTAAAAATAGGATTAAAAGATTGGAATATTTCTAGAGATGATCCTTATTTTGGATTTAAGATACCAGGATTTAAAAAAAAATATTTTTATGTTTGGTTAGATGCAACTATTGGATATATAAGTACTTTTAAAAAACTATCTAAAGATTTAAATTTAAATTTTAAAGAATTTTGGTGTAAAAAAAGTAATACTAAATTATATCATTTTATAGGAAAAGATATAATTCATTTTCATAGTATATTTTGGCCTTCTTTATTAGATGCAATGTCTTTTAGAAAACCAACTAAAATATATGTTCATGGTTATGTTAAAATAAATGATAAAAAATTATCTAAGTCTAAAAATTATATAATAAGTGCAAAAAAATGGTTAAAATATTTTGATTCTGATAGTTTAAGATATTATTATGCATCTAAAATCTCCAATGGAATAGAAGACGTAAATATTAATGCAAAAGATTTTGTGTATAAGATAAATTCTGGTTTGGTGAACAAAATTGTAAATTTAGGATTTAGGAATTTCAAATTAATAAATAAATATTTTGATGGAATGTTAGCTAAAAATTTAGAAAATATAAGTGAATATAATAATTTTTTATTAAAATTTAAAAAAGTTAATATTTTTTTTAAAGATTTAAAATATAAAAGTGTAATCATAGAAATTTTAAAAATTGCTGATTTTGCTAACTATTACATTAATAATAAATCTCCATGGTCTTTTATAAAAAAGAATACTAATTTATTATATGTTCAAAAAGTTTGTTCTATGGGAATAAATTTTTTTAAAATAATAATGACTTATATGAAACCTATATTGCCTAAATTGTCTAAAAAAGTAGAATTTTTTTTAAATTCAAAATTAAGTTTTGAAAGTTTAAAATCTCCTTTATTAAATCATAAAATTTCTAATATAAAAATTTTATATAAAAGAGTTTCAATGAAAGATTTTAATAAATTATTAAAAAAATAATTTTTTTATATGTTGTTTTTCCAAGATATTTTCCAAGTTTTATTATTTTTAATATTTTTTTTATTTATTATTATAAATGTTCCTATTGCAGATATGAAAGTTTCATTATAAAATAGTAATGGAATACTATTTTTATATATATTTAATACTTTTATATGTTTCCACATTTTTTTTATTTTACAAGATTTATTTCTTTCATCTGTTTTTACAATTCCTTGAAATTGAAATCTTATATTTACTAAATCATTTTTTTTTGGTGCTGGTATTTTCATTCCTTTATTGTTTATTTCTAATATTCCTAATTTTTCAGGAAGTATTATTTTTTTAAAAGGATAATGACAAAAGATTATTTTATTTTTTATATTATTTGTTTTTCTTATATAATATATAATATTTTTATATTTTTGTATTTTATAATTTTTAAAATTCATTAATGACATTTTGTTTTGTTTGCATAAAATAAAATCTTTATATATTTGATGTATTTTTTTATATGATAAAAAAGTTTTTGTTAAACTATATAACCATTTTCTTATTATTAATATTCCAATTTCTTTAGGAAATGTTTTTATTTTTTTTATTTGTAATTCTGTATTATTTATATTACATATATTTAATATTGGTTTGATAAAAAAATTTAATATTTTTTCATTTTTTTGACATATTTTTGATGTTCTATATAAATTTTTTAAAAAAAAAGGCCATTTTTTTTCAAATATAGGAATTATTTTTAGTCTAAGAAAATTTCTTTCAAATTTTTTATTTAAATTGCTTTCATCGTTTATCCATTTTATTTTTTTTTTTATAGCCCATTTTTCTAATTTTATTTTATTGATTTTTATAAATGGTCTTATTAAAAGTTGATTATTTTTTCCAAAAAATGTAGGATTTTTGATTCCAGATAGACCATTAGGACCACTACCTCTTTTTAGAGCTAATAATAATGTTTCACATTGATCATTTAAATGATGGCCAGTTACTACTATTTCTTTTTTTAATATTTCTTCTTTTATTATTTTATATCTTTTATTTCTTAATTTATTTTCTAAATTTTTTTTATATTTTTTTTTTATTTTTCTGATAATAATTGGTATTTTATTTTTTTTACATTCTTTATAACAATGATATTCCCAATTTTTAGAGTTTTTGCTAATATTATGATTTATATGTATCGCTCTAATTTTTATATTTTTTAACTTTTTTTTTTTTAATTTAATCAATTGATATAATAAAACAGTAGAATCCATCCCACCACTATATGCTACTAATATATTTTGATCATCATTAATATATTTTAAAATATTTTTTATTAACATTTTAAATATTAAAAAATTTTTTATTTTTTACGTCCGAGTGGATTCGAACCACTGGCATCCATCATGTCATAATGGCACTCTAACCTACTGAGTTACGGACGTATAATATTATTCTTAAATTAATAATATATATAAATTATATTTTTTAGTATATTAACATATTTTTTAATAAAAATGTTAATTAAATGTTCTTTTTGTTTTAAATTTTTGTTATAGATATTTATTATATATAATTTTTTTTATTAAAAATATGAAAAACATTATTTTTATAGTGAAAATAGCATTTAATATACCTGTTAATAAAATATTTTTATATTTATATAATCTTAAAGAATTGCCAATAATTGGAGGAAGAGTAATAGTAAATTTTAATAATAAAAAAATAATAGGTATAATATTGTCTTATAAAATATATAATAAAAATAAAATTTCTTTTAAATTAAAGTATGTAAATAATATTATTGATAAAGTTTCTATTTTTAATGATTGTGTTTGGAAAACTATTTTGAAATGTTCTAAATATTATGAATGTTCTATAAATTTTATAATTTTTTTTGGTGCTCCTAATTTTATAAAAAATGGTAAAACTTTTGAATATAATTCAAAATGTGTATGTCATGTGACTAATTATAATAAAACTTTGAATTTTAAAATTTTAAAAATTTGTAAAAAAAAAAATTTTATTATAAAGTTGTTAAAAAAAAATATTTTATATATTAATGATATTAAAAAATGTAATTTGTCAAATTATATATTAAATTTTTTTAAAAAAAAAAATATACATGAAAAAAAAAAAGTTATTTTAAGAAAAAAAAATCGTGAAAATATTAATTTAATATATAAAAGTACTATTAAAAAAAAAAGTATAGAAATAAAATTAGATAAAATTATAAAAAGTTTAAATAAATTTAAAGTGTGGTTGTTAACTAATTCTATGTTTTATCAAAAAATAAAATTTTATATTTTATTATTTAAAAAAATTTTAAAATATAATTTAAAAATATTGCTAATAGTTTCTAATTACTGTTTATTAAATAAGTTTAAAAAAGAAATAGAAAAAAATATATCTATTCCTATATATTCCTATCATTCAAAATTAACAGAAAAAAAAAAATTATTTTGTTGGAAAATATTTAATCAAAAATGTCCAGCTATAATAATATCTACTAAAATAGGATTGTTTATACCAATTTCAAATTTAGGAATTTTAATATTAGATCATGAAAATAACAATTCTTATAAAATTATAGGAAAATGGATTTTTAATGTTAAAAATGTATTTTTAATAAGATCATATTTTGAAAAAATACCTATAATTTTAGAATCTTCAGAACCAGAACTAAACACATTATATAATGTGAATAAAAATAAAATAAAAAAAATAGAAGTTTCTAATAAAATAATAAATTATTATATTAGTTTAAAAAAAATTTTAATAGATATGAAAAATGAAAGATTTAAAGGTGTTTTTTCTATTTCTTTAATAAATAAAATTAATATATATTTATCAAATAATGATAATATATGTATAATAATAGATAATATATCTTATATATTTTTTTTTATAAAGTGTTGTTTTTGTAAAAGTATATTAAAATGCAATTTTTGTGATCAAATTTGTGAATTTAAATTTTATGAAAAAAAAATTTTTTGTAGATTTTGTTTTTGTGATAAAAATGTTTTTTTTAGTTGTATAAAATGTGGAAGCAAAAATTTTTATTATAAAAAATGTAATATTTCTTTTTTAATAAAAAATATAAAAGAAGTTTTCCCTAAAGTACCAATATTTTTTTTGAAAGGAAAACACATTAATAAAAGTTTTTCTAATTACTCTAAATCAATTTTTTTAATAAAAAATAAAAATGTATATAAATATAAATTAAGTAATATAAATTTATTGTTATTTTTATACATAGATTATTATTTTAATATTCCGTATTTTAAAAAGATAGAGGTTTTTAGTCAAATATATTATGGTACAATTAGATTATTTTTAGATTATTTTAATTTTTCTATTACTATAATAATTCAAACTAAACTTATTAAAAATAATTTATTTAATAAATTTTTTTATTGTGGTTATATGATCTTTACTAAATATTTATTATATATTAGAAAAAAGTATAATTTGCCTCCTTTTAATTTTAATGTAATAATAAGATTAGAAAGTAAAAATAAAAAAAAAGTATTTTTTTTACTTAAAAAAATTCTAATAATTTTTAATATGCCATATTTTTGTAATATTAAAAATTTCTTCTTTATAAGTTATAATAATATTTATTTTAATAAATATAAAAATTATTTTTATTCAAAGATATTATTATCACATTCATCTAAATTATTTTTAAGAAAAATTTTTATAAGATTAAAAAAGCATTTTAAAAATTTTTTATATTTGAATAATATTAATATAATTTTTGATATAGATACTGTTCAAACAATTTAAACTTTTATAATATTATAAAAAATATATTTTTTAAAATTTAATAAAACAAAATAAAATTTAGGAGTAATTTTATGATAAATAAAGAAATAATAAATAAATTTAAAAATTCAGGATTTATTTATAAGATTACAAATGAACAAAAATTTTTAAAAAATGTTGAAAAACATACTAGTGTAGTGTTATATTGTGGTTTTGATCCTACTTCAGATAGTTTACATGTAGGGCATATTTTACCTATATTATTTTTAAAAAAGATGCAAGATTATGGAAATAAAATAATTTTTTTGATAGGAGGAAGTACTAGTTTAATTGGTGATCCTAGTTTTAAAAATAAGGAAAGAAAGCTTTTTCCTAAAAAAAAAATTTTAAAATATCAAAAAAAATTAAAATTACAGATATTATCAATTTTAAAAAAAAATAATTTTAGTAAAAATGTAAAGATTTTAAATAATTATAAATGGTTTAGTAATATTAATATAATAGATTTTTTGAGAAATATTGGAAAACATTTTTCTATAAATCAAATGATAAATAAATCTTCTGTTATAGAAAGGATAAATAGATTAGATAAAGGAATGTCATTTACTGAATTTTCATATAGTCTTTTACAATCATATGATTTTTCTTATTTAAATAAAAAATATAATACTATATTACAAATAGGTGGTTCTGATCAATGGGGTAACATTGTTTCAGGTATAAATTTAACTAAAAAATTATATAAACATAAAGTATTTGGTATTACAATACCTTTGTTTGTAAAAAAAAATGGTAAAAAATTTGGTAAAACTTCTAGTGGATCTATATGGTTAAATAAGAAAAAAACTTCTGTATATGATTTTTATCAATTTTGGTTAAATATATCTGATGAAGAAGCTAATAATTTTATTAAAATTTTTTATTTTGTTGGTATATTGAAAAAAAAAAATTTTAAAAAAAAAAATTCTATAAAAGAAATTATAAAAAATAAACAAAATATAGCAGATTCTATTACTATTTTCATACATGGAAAAAAAATTTTAAAAATAGTTAAAAAAATTTCTAAAATATTATTTAAGAAAAAGATTATTTTTATAACTAAAAATAGTTTTAATTTTTTAACTCAAAAATATGTTGGAATTAATAAATTTTATGTAAATAAATATAATAATTTATCAGAAATATTATTAAAGACATGTTTTTCTAAATCTTTAAGTAAATCTAAAAAAATGATTTTATCAGGTGGAATAAAAATAAATAATGTAGTAAAAAAAAATTATAATTATATTTTTAAAAGTTCAGATAAAATGTTTTCTAAATATTCTTTATTATCTAAAGGTAAAAAAAAATTTTGTATATTATGTTGGAAATAAAATTTTTATTGTATGTTGAAACTTTTTCCGCATCCACAAAAATTTTTTATTTTTTTATTGATAAACTTAAATTTTTTGTTAATTCCTTCTTTTATAAAATCTATTTTTGTATTTTTTAATATTTTTAAATGTTTTTTATTTATTAATATATGTATTTTGTTTTTTAAAATAATACATTTTTTATTTTTTTTATTTTCTTTTTTATTTTTTATAAATTTCATTTTGTATTCTAGTCCTGCACATCCAGATTTTTTTACATAAATTTCTAGTATTTTTTTTTTAAATTTTTTTTTTATTAATATTTTTATTTGTTTTGCTGCTTTTTTAGTAATAAAAATTTTTTTTATATTTTCATTTTCTTTGTATTTTATTATTTTTTTCATATTTCTAATTTATAAATATTTTTAATTTATAATATATAATATATTATATAAAAAATTTAAATTTTTTAAATTAAAATTTTTATATAATTAAAATATTTTTTGTAAATATTGTTAATAAAAGTTTTAAAAAAAATAAAATTATATTTTTTGTTAATGTTTAAAATATTTTTTTTAATTAAAATTTAATTAAGTAATTTTTAGGTGATATTTATGAATAATTCAAAATTATTTATGTATTTTAAAAAAGAAATATTTTCTTTAATTTTTATTTTTTTATTATCATTTTTAAGTTTTCTAATTCTTAGGCCATTTATATTTAGTTTCGTATGGTCGTGCATGATAGTAATTTCTACTTGGCCTATTATGATAAAGATACAAAAATTTTTTTTTAATAAAAGATTTATTTCAATAATTATTATGACATTTTTTATTTTTATTTTTATTTTAGCTCCAATATTATTTTTTATTAATATTTTAATATATAATTCTAAATCTTTTATAATATTTTTGTTTTCTGAAGATTTTAAAATTCCAGAATTAACTTTTTTAAAAAATATACCATTTATAGGAAACAAAATATTTTATAATTATCATAAATTTACTATTAATAATAGTGATAATTTTATAAAGTATTTTCAACCGTATATATTAAAGTTATCAGCATTTTTTTTTGAAAAAATAGGATATTTTAGTTATACAATAGTGCAGTTAAATTTTTTATTAATATTTAATATTTTACTTTTTTCTAATGGAGAAAAGTTTATATATATAATTAATAGTATTGCATTAAAAATTTCAAATAAATATGGAAATTTAATATTATTATTAATAGGAAAATCTATTAGAGCTATATCTGTAGTAGTTCTTATTACTACTTTTGCTCAATCATTATTAGGATGTATTGGATTAATTATATCCGGAATTTCATATTTCTCTTTTTTTTCTTTTTTAATATTTCTATGTTGTTTTATGCAATTAGGACCTCTTCCAATTTTAGTTCCATTATCAATATGGTTATTTATAAACAATAATTTTATTTCTGGTACTATTTTAACTTTTTGGAGTTTATTTGTATGTATTTTAGATAATACATTAAAACCTGCTTTAATACAGCTTGGAATAAGATTGCCTTTTTTTATAATATTATTTGGTGTAATAGGTGGTTTATTAGCTTTTGGAATAATAGGTGTTTTCATAGGACCTACAGTGTTGTTAATTATGTATAGGTTAATAATATTATGGTTAAACAGAAGTTCTAAAAATAGTTTTTTTTAAAAATTTTTAAATATTTTATATTAATAATATTATATTTTTTATTTTATTTTAACAAAAATTTAACATTATAATTTTTTAAAGTTTTTTTATATTTTTTTTTTAAAAAAATATAAAAACATGTGAAAATATTTTTTAAAAGTATATTTTTTAATAATTATTTGTTTTTTAAAATTTTATATAAACTAAAAATTGCGAGAACATTTTTATTTAAATTTTGATAAAATATTATATATATTTAATAATTTTTTAATATTTTTATATTTATTTTTTATAAAAATTGTTACAGAGAGTAAAATGAAAAAAATAAGAGAATTAAGAATTTCTAAAGTTGAAAAATTAGTAACTCCAATAAAAATTTATAATAGTTATAAATTAAATAAAAATGTAGTAAAAAATGTTGAAAAAGCTAGAAAAAGAATTTGTAATATAATAAGTGGTAAAGATAAAAGATTATTAGTAATAATAGGTCCTTGTTCAATACATGATACTAAATCTGCTATCGAATATGCTAATAAACTGCTAGAAAAGAGAAAGAAATATAAATCTAGATTAGAAATAGTCATGAGAACTTATTTTGAAAAACCTAGAACAGTAGTAGGATGGAAAGGCTTAATAATAGATCCTTATTTAGACGGAAGTTTAAAGATAAATGATGGATTAAAGATAGCTAGAAAATTGTTAATAGATATAAATGAAATTGGAGTTCCTTCATCTACAGAATTTTTAGACATGTCTATAGGTCAATTTATATATGATTTAATAAGTTGGGGTGCTATAGGAGCTAGAACTACTGAAAGTCAAATTCATAGAGAAATGGCATCTTCTTTGCCTTGCGCTATAGGATTTAAAAATGGTACTGATGGAAATATTAAAATATCTATAGATGCAATTAAATCTGCAAGTTGTAAACATTTGTTTTTAACTTCTAATTTATATGGAAATATTGTAGTTAATCATACTTTGGGAAACAAAAATTTACACATAATAATGAGAGGTGGTAAAAAACCTAATTATTATGAAAATGATATAAAAAATGCGATGCATTTACTAAAAAAAAATAGATTAAAAAAATATCTAATGATAGATTTCAGTCATGCTAATTGTTTTAAAAATCATGTTTTGCAATTAGATGTATCTAATTCTATATGTTCTCAAATAAAAAGTGGAAATAATTTTATTTGTGGTGTTATGATAGAGAGTTTTTTAGAAGAAGGATCTCAAAATATTGATCTAAAAAATAATTTAACTTATGGTAAGTCAATTACAGATCCTTGTTTAAGTTGGAAAGATAGTGAAAAAATCTTAGAAAATTTAGCAGATTCTATAGATTATCGTTTTTAATAAATTAAGTACCAGTCTTATTTTTGGCTGGTACAAAATTTTTTTATTATATATTTTTTATTTTTTAATTTAGTTATATTTAGATTAAAAAAAAATAATATATTAGTTATAAAAAGGTTTTTATATGTCATTAATTTTATGTGTAAATAATAGTAATAAATTAAAAAAAAAAAAAAATATTAAAAATTTGTTAAGAAACATAAAATTTAGAAAAAATGAATTTTGTATTGCTTATAAAATAAAAAATAAATTGTATGATATTACAAATTTCGCAATAACAAATAAAAAAGTTTCTTTAATAACTAACATGAATAAAAAAGAATTTTTAAATATTATACAAAATTCATGTATACAATTATTATGTCATGCTGTAAAAAAACTATGGCCAGAAACTAAGTCAGCTACTTCTGGATTTATTAGAGGAGAATTTTATTGTGATTTTGAAATGAAAAAAAATTTGACTAAACATAGTTTAAGTTTAGTTTTTAATAAAATGAAAGAACTTTGTAAAAGTTATTATTCTATAAGATGTAAAAAAATTAGTGTAGATAGATTAATAAAAATTTTTTCTTCATATCAAGAAAATTATCAAGTTTTTATTTTAAAAAATAATTTTAAAAATAAAAAAAAATTAATAAACATTTATTTTCATAATAATTATTTAGTTTTTATTCCTGGTATTCAAATTAATAATATAAAATTTTTTAAAAATTTTTTTTTAACTAGATTTTCAGGTGTATACTGGAATAGTAAAAAAAATAATAAAGTTTTACAAAGAATATATGGAGTAGTTTTTTCTAATAAAAAAGAATTATTAAACAATATTAATAAAAATATAGATTTGAATAAATATGATCATAGAAAATTGGGAGCTAAATTAAATTTATATCATATTGATAAAAGATCTCCTGGAATGATATTTTGGCACGAAAATGGTTTTATAATATTTGAACTATTAAAAAAATTTTTAAGAAAATATTTATCTAAATATGGTTATAAAGAAGTTATTACTCCTATTATAATGAACAAAGGTACGTGGAAAAGAAGTGGTCATTTTAAAAGTTATAAAGAGCACATATTTAATACTATTTCTGAAAATAAAGATTATTGTATTAAGCCTATGAATTGTCCTGGTCATATTAAAATATTTAATGAAACTATAAGATCTTACAGGGATTTACCAATAAGATTATCAGAATTTGGAATATGTCATAGAAATGAATATTCAGGATCTCTTCATGGTTTAATGAGAACTAGATCTTTTACTCAAGATGATGCTCACATATTTTGCAGAAAAAGTCAATTTGAAACAGAAATAAATAAATGTATTAATATGATATTTGATGTATATAAAATTTTTAATTTTAGAAATATTAAGATATATTTTTCAACTAGACCTAAAAATAGTATTGGAGATGATAGTACTTGGGATCTTTCACAAAAAATTTTATATAAAATTTTGAAAAATAATAATATAAATTTTAAGTTTAAATATGGAGATGGCGCTTTTTATGGACCTAAAATAGAGTTTGTTTTAGAAGATCGTTTATATAGAAATTGGCAATGTGGAACTATTCAATTAGACTTTTATATTGCTAAACGTTTAAAAGTTTTTTATATTAATAAATATAACATAAAAAAAAATCCTATAATAATACATAGAGCAATTTTAGGATCTATTGAAAGATTTATAGGTATATTATTAGAAGAGTGTTATGGAAATTTACCATTATGGATATCTCCTATACAAATAGTTATAATTAGTGTTTCTGAAAAACATAAATGTTATGTGAAAAATGTTTTTAATAAGTTGGTTAAAAACAATTTCAGAGTTATTTATGATATAAATAATGTTACTATAAGTTCTAAAATAAGAAAATATTCTACTATAAAAATTCCATATATTTTAATATGTGGAGATATAGAAATAAATAGTTCAAGCTTAACAGTAAGAGATTTTAGTGGAAAAATAACTAATAAAGTTTTTATTAAAGATTTTATAAAAGAAATTTCAAAAAAAAATATATTATTGTAATTTATAACTTAGAGGAAATATAGTATTAAATTAAAAAAAAAAAATAAATTTGCTAAAAATAACAAGATAAATAGACAAATAACAGCAAATAAAGTTCGTTTAATAGGAATTGATGGTAATTTAATAGGGATAGTTAGTTTAGAAAAAGCTATAATTGAATCAAAAAATTTTAATTGTGATTTAGTTGAAATAAATCCTAATTCTTCTCCTCCTGTTTGTAGAATAATGAATTATGGAAAATTTTTATATGAAAAAAATAAAAATTCTAAATCTAAAAATAAAAATCAAAAAAAGATTCAAATTAAAGAAATAAAATTTAGACCAGTTACTTTTGAAGGAGATTATCAAGTAAAATTAAAAAGACTAAAAAAATTTTTATTATTAGGAAATAAAGTAAAAATTACTATTAGATTTAGAGGAAGAGAAATGGCTCATAAGGAAATAGGAATAAATGTTTTACATAGAGTTAAAAAAGATTTATCTAATATATCTATAGTAGATTTTTTTCCTAAAAAAATTGAAGGCAGACAAATGATAATGTTATTATCTTCTAAAAAAAAATAAAAATATTTAAATTAATTTATAAAATAAATATTTTAGGAAATTTATAAATATGCCTAAAAATAAAACTTTAAAAAGTGCCTATAAAAGGTTTAAGAAAACTTCTTCTGGTTTATTTAAGAGAAAAAAAAATAATTTGCGTCATTTACTTACTAAAAAAAGTAGTAATTATAAAAGAAAACTTAGAAATAAGGTTGTTGTTTCAAAACATGATAGAAAAAGAATTCGTTTATTTGTTCCATATTTATAGAGTATATTTTTTGTTCTAATTATTTTTATATTTTTAAACATGAGAAATGTATGACAAGAATAAAACGAGGAGTTACTGCAAGAGCTCGTCATAAAAAAGTTTTAAAAAAAGCAAAAGGATATTATGGAGCTAGATCTAGAGTATATAGAGTTGCAAATCAAGCTGTTATAAAAGCTTCTCAATATGCATATAGAGATAGACGACAAAAAAAACGTCAGTTTAGAAAATTATGGATATCTAGAATAAATGCAGAAAGTAGATTATATAATCTGTCATATAGTAATTTTTTATATGGGTTAAGAATTTCTAAAATTATTATTAATAGAAAAATTCTTTCAGAAATTTCTGTTTTTAATAAAGATTTGTTTAAAAATTTGATTACAGAAGTTAAAAGAAAAATATAAAACGTTTATTTATTTTTATTTTTTAATATTAAAAAAGCTTCCTTTTAATGGAAGCTTTTTTAATATTAAAAATTTTTAAAACTTGATTTTATCAAAAATATGAATATAAATAAAATTTATAAATTTTCAAAATTAATAATTACTATAATAAAAAATATAAATAGTATATATAAATTAAATAAGTTTAAAAAAAGAATTTTAGGAAAGAGTAGTTATTTACATACTAAAATAAAAAAAATAAAGTTTTTAAATAAAAAACGAAAAATTGTTTTTGGAAAATTAATAAATAGATCTATAAATGTAATAAAAAAAAATATTTTTTTAAAAGAAAAATATATAAAAAAAAAATTTGCAAAAAATTTTAAAAAAAAAAGATTCTTTGATATTTCATTACCAGGAAAAAAATCTTTAAAGGGATCTATTCATCCAATAAGTAAATCAATTAACGAAATAGAAAATTTTTTTTATAATATTGGCTTTGACATAATAAGTGGATACGAAATTGAAGATGAATATCACAATTTTACTGCTTTAAATATAACTAGAGATCATCCTTCTAGAAATTTACAGGATACTTTTTGGATAAATAAAAATATTTTATTAAGAACACAAACTTCAAACATGCAAATTCATGTAATGAAAAATAGAAATCTTCCAGTTAAAATTATTTCTATAGGAAAAGTCTATAGAAATGATAGTGATATTAAACATACACCTATGTTTCATCAGGTAGAAGGGTTAATAATAAATAAAAAAATAAATTTTTCAAATTTAAAATGGATAATAAAAAATTTTTTAAAAAATTTTTTTAATAATGATGTTTCTTTAAGATTTAGAAATTCATATTTTCCATTTACTGTTCCTTCAGCTGAAGTAGACATTAAAGAAAAAAATGGAAAATGGCTTGAAATATTAGGATGTGGTATGGTTCATCCTAATGTTTTAAAAAATATGAAAATTAATTGTAATAAGTATGTTGGATGTGCTTTTGGTATTGGTATAGAAAGATTGACAATGTTAAAATATGGAATATTAGATTTAAGAAATTTTTTTGAAAATAATTTAAGTTTTTTAAATAAATTCAAATAAAGGTATAATATGAAAATTAGTAGAAACTGGATAATGGAATGGATAAATTTTCCAATTAATTTTAATAAAATTTGCAAAAATTTGACAAAAATAGGAATAGAGATAGAAAAATATAATGAAATATGTATGAGTTATAATAATTTGATGGTTGGTAAAATAATTTTAAAAAAAAAAATTTCTTTAGATAAAAACAATTTTTTTATGTATTTTATAAAAATAAAAAATAATATTGTAGTAAAATCATTTTCTTTATTTAATTGTGAAATTAAAAAAAAATTTGTTGTTTCTACTTCTAAAAACGTATTTTCTCAAATAGTATATTCTTCTTTATTAAAATATCATCATTATAGTTCTGAATTTTTAATTTGCTCTCCTTTTTCTATTGGTATTTCTAATATAAAAAATGTTCCAATAAAATTACCTAGTTATTTTAATTTAAATGAAAATATTTCAAAAAAAATGAAAATTTTTGATTATGTAATTAAATTTAATATTCCTTATAATAGATTGAAAGAATTGAATTTGATTGGAATTTGTAGAGAAATATATGCTATAAATAATGTAAATTTTAATTGTTTAAAAAACAGTTTAACAAAAAAAAAATGTAATAAAGATTATATAGAAGTTTTAATAGAAAAAAAAATAAATAATTATTGTTATTTAGGAAGACAATTAATTAAATTAAATATAAATATTGACACTCCATTATGGATTTTAAAAAGATTAAAGATATCTAATATAGAAAGTACAAATTTAATAAACGATATTATAAATTATGTATATTTAGAAACTGGAGAATATTTTCATTTTTTTGAATTTAATGATTTAAATAAAAAAATTTTTATAAAAGTTTTAAAACATTCTACAGAAATTAATGTATTTAAGAAAAAATTTTTTTTAAAAAAAAATAGTATAGTATTATGTAATAAAAAAAAAATATTAATTTTTGGAAATAGTATTAATACTGAAAAGTATAATAATAATAAAAATAATATAAATATTTTTTTTGGATCTTTATTTTTAGGAAAAGAATTTTTTTTAAATATTAAAAAAGATAATTTTAAAAATAAAAAAATAGATCATTTTTGTAATAGTAATAATGTTGATTCTCAAATTTTTGCATTGAAATATATTACAAAAATAATTTTAATGATATGTGGAGGAATTTCTGAAAAAATAGTTAGTTTTAGAAATTTTAAAAAAAATGATAGAAAATATATTTTTTTATATTATAGAAATATAAATAAAATTACTGGATGTATTTTAGAAAATGAAGTAATAGAAAATATATTAAAAAAATTAAATTATAAATTTTTTAAATGTAAAGATATGTGGAAAGTTTTTGTTCCTAATTATAGAAATGATATATTAATTGAAGAAGATATTATATCTGATATAATAAGATTTTATGGCATTGATAACATACCTTATTTAATTCCAAATAATAAATATAATATTGTTTATAAAAGTTATAATAAAAATAATTTTATAAAAGAAATAAAATATTTTTTAATCTCTAAAGGTTATAATGAGGTTATAAATTATAGTTTTATAAATTTAAATATTCATAAAATTTTTTCTAATAAATCAAATTGTATAAATATAAAAAATCCAATTTCTAAAAATATGTCTATTATGAGATCTTCTTTATTTCCAGGTTTGTTAGAAAATTTTATATATAATATAAACAGACAAAATAATTTTATTAAAATTTTTGAATTTGGTTTTTGTTATTTTAAAGATAAAAAAAAGTATTTAGGAATTAGTCAAAAAATGTTTTTGTCTTGTTTAATTTATAAAAATTCTAATTATGAATTGTTTAATTCTATTAATAAAGAACTAGATTTTTATGATTTAAAAGGTGATTTAGAATATATTTTTGAAATTTTTAGATTAAATGATAATATAAAATATATAAGTAAGAATTTTATAGGTTTTGAAAACGAAATAAGTGCTGCTATATTTTTAGATAAAAAATGTATTGGAAAAATTGGAAAGTTAGATAAAAATGTTTTAAAAATGTTTAATTTTAGTAAAAATGTTGATTTATTTTTATTTGAAATTTGTATAGAAAATATTAATAATAAAGAAATTTCAAATATAGATAAAATATCAGAATATCCAAAAATAAATAGAGACATTTCTATTATAGTTTTAGATAATATAAAATCTTATGATATAATTAGTTTTTGCAAAAAAATATTTTTTAAAAATTTAATAGATATTTATATTTTTGATGTTTATACAGGTAAAAATGTTTCTATAAATAAAAAAAGTATTTCAATAAGATTAATATTTCAGAGTTTAAAAAAAACTTTAAAAGAAGTTAATATAGATAATTTTATAGAAAAAAAATTAAAAATTTTAAAAAAAAAGTTTAATGCCATTATAAGAAAAAAATAAATTATTTATTTTTTATAAAAATTTATATGTTGTTAATAAAATTAACAACATTTTTTGTTATATTTTTTTAAAAAATATATTTTAACTTTATTATTTTATTAAACTGTATTTTTATTTTTTTTAGAAGCAATATTCTATTATTTCTAATTTTTTTATTTTTGTCATTTATAAAAATTTTTTTAAACAATATATTAGTAATTTTACATATTATATCAATATAATAAAATATATGTTTATATTTTAATTTTTTTATCATGTTTTTTATATTTTTTTTAAATATTACGAGTATAAAATATAATTTTTTTTCTATATTATTATTAATAATTTTTTCTTTAATTTTACTGTTTTTAAAAATTTTTTTATTTTTAATTATATTACTTATTCTTTTATATGTATTTTTTAAATTTTCTATATTTTTGTAGTTTGATATTTCTAATGTATTTTTATATATTAATATTGGTATTGTTTTAAATGTATTTATTGAAGATATAATAAAACATTTTTTTAAATTGTATTTTTTAATTAGTAATGATAATATTTTTTTTTCAAAATATTTTATTATTTCTTTTTCTAAAATTTTATTTATTTTATTTTTTTTATATAAGTTTATAGAAATTTTTATTAATTTTATTAAATTAATGTTTATTTTTTTTTCTAACAAAATTCTTATTATTCCGTATGCGTTTTTTCTAATATAAAAAGGATCATTTTTACTATTTGGTTTTTCCCCAGAGATAAACAAACCTACTATAGTGTCTATTTTATCAGAAATTGAAATAATACATGAAATTTTGTATTTTGGTATTTTAGAATTATAAAATATAGGATAATATTGTTCTTTTATAGCATATGATATTTTTTTATTTTTTTTTTCTTGCATTGCATATTTCATTCCTATATATCCTTGCATTTCTGGAAATTCAAATACCATATTTGTTAATAGATCACATTTAGATAATAAAGATGCTTGTATAACATTTTTTTTATTTATTTTAATTTTTTTAGATATCCAACATGATATTTTTTTTATTCTGATAGTTTTTTCAAAAAATGTTCCTAATTTTTTATGAAATATATGTTTTTTTAATTTATCTAAATTATCTATTAATTTTTTTTTTGCATCTAAATGTAAAAAAAAAATTATATCTCTTAATTTTTCATTAATAATATTTTCATTATCTATTTTTATTCTATAAGAATATTTTTTAGATACATTAGATATTATTATAAAATAATTTGTTATATTATTTGATTTAGAATATATAATTAAACATTTTTGTGTAGTTTCTACAATATGTTTTATTAGTTTTGTATATATATTTAAAAATTTGTTATTAAACTTTCCTATATATATATTTGGCCATTCTATCATATAATTTATTTCTTCTAAAAAATTTTTGTTTAATATTAATTTTCCATCAATTTTTTTTATTTTTTTTTTAATTTCTTTTAACATTGTTCTTTTTCTTTCTAAAGAATCTACTATAACTTTACCTTCTTTTTTAATTTTTTCTTTATAATCAGATACGTTTTTTAAATATATTTTTTTATTATTTTTTATAAAAAAATTTCCTAATGTATAATTTTTTGATTTTATATTTAATATTTTCAAATTAATTTTTTTATTTTCTAAAATACATAATATATTTCTAATAGGTCTTATAAATTTTGTTTTTGTATCATTCCAATACATAACTTTTACTAAATTTAATTTTTTTATAGAATTAAATATTATTTCTTTTATGTCTTTAATTATTTTAATTAATATTTCTTTTTTGTTTTTTACTATTTTTTTTGTTTTAATATTTTCAATATATTTTTTTTTATATTTTAATTTATTTATTTTTATTGCTAATCTTCTAGATGTTGCATACCATATTATTTTATTATATTTTATAAATTTTTTTTTAAGTTCATTAATTATATTTTTATAAAAAGATTTAACAATTTTCATTATATTTTTAGGTGGTAATTCTTCAGTTATAATTTCTAATAAAAAGTCTTTTTTCAATTTTTTATTTCCTATTTTTATTTTTTTTTATAATCTATATTATTTTTTATGCAATATTTAATTGCAATTAATTTTGATATGTTTCTTATTTTACATATATAATTGTGTCTTTCTGTAATAGAAAAACATTTTCTAGATTCCAATAAATTAAATTGATGTATAGACATTAATAGATGTTCATAAGAAGGAAATATCAAAGGATTTTTTAACAAAACTAATCTTTTTGATTCTCTTATATTTTTTTTAAAAAAAATAAATATTTCTTTAATATTAGATCTTTTAAAATTATATAAACTTTGTTCTATTTCATTATATAAAAATATATCTTTATATTTTATTTTTTTATTTAATTTTTTACTCCATATTAATTCATATATATTGTTTTTGTTTTGTATATGCATAGCTATTCTTTCTAAACCATATGTTATTTCTACAGTAGATGGATTACATTCTAAATTTGCCATTTTTTGAAAATATGTAAATTGTGTAACTTCCATACCATTTATTCTTACTTCCCAACCCACTCCTGAAGCTCCTATTGTTTTATTTTCCCAATTGTCTTCTATAAATTTTATATCTTGCATTTTAGGATTTATTTGTAGTTCTTTTAATGATTTTATGTATTTTTTTTGTATATCTTTAGGAGGTGGATTTATTACAACTTGTATTTGATAATAATGTTGTAATCTACTATTACTTTTTCCATATCTGCTATCTGTTGGCCTTCTACATGCTTGTAAATATATTCTAGAAAACTTTTTTGATGATATAGAATTAAAGAAAGTTTCTTTATGAAATGTTCCAGCTCCAACAGGCATGTCTAACGATGGAACTATAGTGCATCCGTTTTTTTCCCAAAAGTTTTCTATAGTTTTTATTATTTTTTGCAAGCAAAAAAATTTTTTTTTTTTCATTTTTTTATTTTTTTTACATGTTTTTAAATATGTTAATATATTAATACTTTTTAATATATATTTTATTTTACATTTTTTAATAATTTTTTATGGTTAAGTATATTGGCGCACATTTTAGTAGTTTAAATGGTTTAGATTCAGTTTTTTTTGAAGCTAACAAAATAAATGCTAATGCAATATCATTTTTTGTTAAAAGTCCAAGAAAATGGTTTGATAAAGAAATAGACAATAATTTAATAAAAAATTTTAAATATAATATGAAAAAATATAATTTTACATATAATCAAATATTACCTCATGCTGGTTATTTAATAAATTTATGTAATCCAAATAAAAAAAAAAATTTTTTGTCAAAAAAATCTTTTTTATCAGAAATAATTATATGTAACAAATTAGGAATAAAATATATTAATGTACATCCTGGAAATTATATAGAAAAAAATAATATTAAAACATGTTTTAAAATAGCTGCTAATGTAATTAATGAAATATTTTGTGAAACAAAAAATATTTCTATAGTATTAGAAAATACTTCAGGTATGGGTACTAGTATAGGTTATAAATTTGAACATTTATATGAATTAATAAATTTGGTTAATGATACTTCTAGAATTGGAATTTGTATAGATACATGTCATTTATTTTCTTCTGGATATGATATAAGTAATATAGAAGGGATACAAAAAGTATTTTTTGAATTTGATAAATTAATAGGATTTAATTATTTAAAAGGAATTCACTTAAATGATTCTATTGGATCCTTGGGAAGTAAAATTGATAGACATGAAAATTTAGGTTTTGGAAAAATAGGAAATGATATTTTTTCTTTTATAATGGAAAATAAAAAATTTGATAATATTCCAATTATATTAGAAACTAAAAGAAAACATCTTTTTAAAGATGAAATATTTTTTTTAAAATCCTTTTTTTAATTTTTAGGTAAAAATATGAATACTGTTATTAAAGCATATTATAGAAATGATTTAGGTACAAAAAATAGTAAAAGATTGAGAAAATATAAAAAATATCCGTGTATTTTATATTCAGTTAAAAATAAATCTATACCGATTTATTTAAAATTGAGTCAAATGTTAAAATTAAAATTTATGGAAAATATTTATAAAAAAAATATTATAATTTCTTTGAATAAAGTTAATTATTTAGTAAAAATATTAGAAATTCAAAGACATGTGTTTAAAAATGAAATATTACATTTAGATTTTTTTTTATTAAAAATTTTATAAATTTTTTATTTAGTATTATTTTTTATATTTTGGATATAGATTGGCACGTATTAACAATTTTTTATATAAATTTGTATTTTACGTGTCATTAATATTTTTTTATTTTTTTTTAAAAATATTTTTTTATTTTTTTAATTATTTTGATTAAAATTAAGATATTAAATTAAAAAAAAATTATCTTAACTTTTATAAAATATAATTTATATTTTCATAATTTTATATTTATAAAATATTTTTGATAAATAAAAAAATATAAAGTAATTTTTTATAAAAAAAATAATTACTTGTAAATTTTTAATACTTATTATGAGAAATTTTTATGAATATATGTTTTAAAAAAAAAATTAAATTAAAAAAATCTCTTGGGCAAAATTTTTTAGTAGATATAAAAATAATTGAAAAAATTTTAAAATATGTCAGTCCTAAAATGCATGACAATTTTTTTGAAATAGGAGCTGGTTCTGGATGTTTAACAAAAATATTACATATCTATGTAAAAAATATGTTAGTAGTAGAAATTGATGATAATTTATATAAATTGTTAAAAAATTATTTTTTTAAAAAAAATGTTAACATTTTTAATGAAAATATATTGAAATTTAATTTTAAAAAAAAATTAAAAAATTATTTTCCTGTAAGAGTAATTGGCAATTTACCTTATAATATTTCTATTGAAATAATATTTTATTGTGTAAAATTTTTAAAAAAAATAAAAGATATTTATTTTATGATTCAATACGAAGTTGCAAAAAAAATATCAGCCAATGTTGGAAGTAAATTTTATGGAAAACTAAGTATATTTTTGCAGTATTATTTCAAAATAAAAATTCTTTTTAAAATTGGTCCTAGATCTTTTTATCCTGTTCCAAAAGTAAATTCATGTTTTGTAAAATTTGTTCCTACGAATAAATTTTTTGATAATAATCTTAATATAAAACATTTTAAATATATAGTTTCAACTGCATTTTCTAAAAGAAGAAAAATTTTAAAAAATAGTTTATCAGAAATATTTAATAAAAATATTTTTTTAAAACTGAACATTAATTCGTCATTAAGAGCTCAAAATATAACAATAATAGAATATTGCAAATTAACAAAATATTTTTCTAAAAATATTTTTAAAAATTTATATATTAATTAAGTTTTTATTGTTATAATAACAAATATGTTTTTTTAATTTTTTTATAAAAAAATGAGTACTTATATTGTTGGTGATATACATGGGTGTTTTAAACAATTAAAAAATTTATTAAAAAAGGTTTTATTTAATTTTAAAAAAGATACTTTATGGTTAACTGGAGATTTAGTAGCTAAAGGTCCTAATTCTATAGAAGTATTAAAATTTTTAAATAAAAATAAAAAATCTATAAAAATAGTTTTGGGAAATCATGATCTAAATTTAATAAGACTTTATTTTGAAAAAATTCTGTTTCCTAATAAATATAATATATTGGAAGATAATTATTACGATTTTAAAAATTTTAAATATATAATAGATTGGTTAAGAAAACAGCCAATTTTTAGAGTTAATTTAAAAAAAAAATTTATAATTTCTCATGCTGGAATTCCTCCACAATGGAGTATAGATTTGTCTAAATATTATTCTAATTTTATAGAAAGAATATTAAGTAGTGAAAATTATAAAAATATTTTTAACGTTTTAAATATGATGTTTATAAATTATTGCAAGTGGGAAAATTGTTCAGAAACTAAAGATAATATAAAATTTGCTATTAATGGTTTTACTAGAATGAGATATTGTGTAAAAAAAACTTATGATTTAGATTTAGAATATAAAGATTTTCCTCCTGAAAGTTATAAAAAAAATTTAATTCCATGGTTTTTGATTAAAAATAAAATACCAAAAAATTTTAGTATAATTTTTGGACATTGGTCATCTTTAAATGGAATAGGAGTACCAAAAAATTTTTATGCTATGGATACTGGTTGTTGTAAAGGAAATAAATTAACCATGTTAAGGTGGGAAGATAAAAAAAAATTTTATGAATCATTTTATTAATTTTATTTATTTTTTTTAATGTGTTTTTAAAACACAAAAGTTTTTTATAAAATTTTTTTAAATAAAAAATTTTTGTGTTTTTTATAAAATATATTTACATATTATTTTTTTTATGTATTTCTTGTAAAGAAATTATATTTTTATAAGGATTTTCTTTTAACGATAATATAGTTGCATTTGCTAATCTAATTGTAGTATCAAAATAAATATTATACTTTATTGCATTTTTTATTATTTTATAAAAGTTTTTTGTGTTATTTTTTTTAAATTTTTTAATACATATTATATAATCATATTTTTTTTTCTTTATATTATTTGTAATATTTTTTGTTTTTTTATATATTTTATTTTTAAAATATGTGTTTATATTTTCTTTTTTTAAAAAATTATTAATTTTTTTTGTAGTATGTATTGTAAAATTTAAATTTTTTAATTTTTTAGATATATTTAAAATTTCTTTTTTACAAAATTCTTTTGAATATATAAATACATTTTTAATTTTTTTTATATTAGTTTTTTGAGACATTAATATTTTAGAAAATGCTTCTGAAAAACTTTTTCCTATTCCCATTATTTCACCAGTAGATTTCATTTCAGGTCCTAAGATATAATTAGATTCATAAAATTTATTATATGGAAATATTGATTCTTTTATATAAAAATATTCTGGAATTATTTCATTAATTATTTTTTGTTTCTTTAAAGATATTCCACACATTACTTTAGTTGCTATTTTTACTAATGGTATTCCTATAGCTTTTGATATGAAGGGTATAGTTCTAGATGCTCTTGGATTTACTTCTAATATATATATTTTTTTATTTTTTATTGCAAATTGTATATTTATCATACCTTTTATTTTTAGATATATAGATATTTTTTTTACTTGTTTTTTTATTTTTTCTTTTATATTTTTATTTATTGTATAAGTTGGTAGTACACAAGCCGAATCTCCTGAATGTATTCCAGCTTTTTCTATATGTTCTAGTATTCCAGCTATAAAAACAGTTTTTTTATCACATATTGCATCTACATCTACTTCTATAGCATTTTTTAAATAATGATCTAATAAAACTGATTTATTATTTTTTTTATAAAATTTTTTAAAATATTTTTTAAGTTCTATATCATTATGTACTATTTTCATGTTTTTGCCTCCTATTACATATGAAGGTCTTATTATAATAGGGTATTTTATTTTTTTAGATTTTATTAATGCTTCTTTAAAAGTTTTAACTATAGAATTTTTTGGTTGTCTTAAATTTAGTTTTTTTATTATTTTTTTAAAATCTTTTCTATTTTCTGTTTTTTTTATACTTTTTATACTTGTTCCAAGAATTTTTATTTTTTCTTTATGTAATTTATTAGCTAATTTTAATGGTGTTTGACCTCCATATTGTATTAATATTCCTAAAGGTTTTTCTATTCTTGTAATGTTTAATATATGTTCTATAGTTATTGGCTCGAAATACAATTTGTCAGAAATATTATAATCAGTTGAAACAGTTTCTGGATTACAATTTACCATAATACTTTCAAAGTTTATTTCTTTTAATGCGATAGATGCATGAACGCAACAATAATCAAATTCTATTCCTTGACCGATTCTATTGGGTCCACTTCCTATTATTAAAACTTTGTTACTTTTTTTAGTTGGTTTAGATTCACATTCATCTTCCCAAGTAGAATACATATATGTAGTTTTTGCTGGAAATTCTGCTGAGCACATGTCTATTCTTTTATATACAGGATGTATATTGTGTTTGTTTCTTATTTTTCTAATATTTTTTTCTTTTGTATTAATTAAATTTGATATTACATAATCTGAAAATCCATTTTTTTTTATTTTTCTTAAAAATTTTGAAGTTATTTTATTTTTTTTTACATTTTTAATAGTTTTTTCTAATTTTACTATTTCTAAAATTTGTTGTAAAAACCACTTATCAATATTAGTTAACTTAAAAATTTTTTCTAAACTTAATCCTAATCTAATTGCTTCAGCTATATATAAAATTCTATTAGATCCAGGTACTTTTAGTTCATATTCTATTTTTCTTTTATTATTTTTTATATTTTTTTTTAAAAAAACATTATTTTTATCTTCTAAACTAGATAGTCCTTTTTGTAAAGATTCTTTAAATGTTCTACCTATTGACATTATTTCACCAACAGATTTCATTTGTGTTGTAAGTCTATCGTTACAATTTTTAAACTTTTCAAAATTAAATTTTGGTATTTTAGTAACTATATAGTCTATAGAAGGTTCAAAAGATGATGATATATTATTTTTAGTAATATCATTTTTTAATTCATCTAAAGTATATCCTACAGATAATTTTGTAACTATTTTTGCTATCGGATAACCTGTTGCTTTAGATGCTAAAGCTGAAGATCTTGACACTCTAGGATTTACTTCTATTACTACTATTTTCCCATTTTTTGGATTTAGAGCAAATTGTACATTACATCCTCCAGTTTTTATTCCTATTTTTTTTAATATTTTAATTGATGAATTTCTCATATATTGATATTCTTTATCAGTTAAAGTTTGTGCTGGAGCTATCGTAATAGAATCTCCTGTGTGTATTCCCATAGGATCTAAATTTTCTATAGAACATATTATTATGCAATTTTTATTAGAATCTTTTATTATTTCTATCTCAAATTCTTTCCATCCTATTAAAGATTGGTCTATTTGTAATTGACATATAGGAGAAGATTCTAATCCTATTTTGCATATTTTTCTAAATTCTTTTTTATTTTTCGCTATACCACTTCCACTACCACCCATTGTAAAAGATGGTCTTATTATACAAGGAAGTCCTATACTTTTTAAAATTTTTTTTGCTTCAAACATATTATTAGCTATTTTAGATTTAGCTGTATGTAAATCTATTTCTTTCATAGATTTTTTAAAAAGTTTTCTATTTTCTGATTTATTTATAGCATCTATGGATACTCCTATAATTTTTACTTTATATTTATCTAATATTTTTTTTTTGTTTAATTTTACAACACAATTTATAGCAGTTTGACCGCCCATAGTAGGAAGTATTGCATTTGGTTTTTCTTTTTTTATTATTTTTTTTACTATTTTCCAATGTATAGGTTCAATATATGTTATATCTGCTATATTAGGATCAGTCATAATAGTTGCAGGATTAGAATTTATTAATATTACTTTAAATCCTTCTTCTTTTAATGCTTTACAAGATTGAGTTCCTGAATAATCAAATTCACAAGCTTGTCCTATTATAATCGGACCTGATCCTATTATAAGAATAGTTTTTATATCTTTTCTTTTAGGCATTTTTTTTCTCTATTTTTTTTATATTTTTTCATAATTTTTAAAAAATTTTTTAATATTTTTTTTGCATCATGTGGACCTGGGCTGCCTTCAGGATGTCCTTGAAAACTTATTGCATTCCTTTTTTTTATAGATATTCCTTGTATAGTATTATCTAGTAATGAAACATGTGTTATTTCTATGTTTTTTTTATTTTTTTTATTTAAAACTGAGAAATTGTGATTTTGTGATGTTATTAATATTTTGTTAGTTTTTATTTCTTTAACAGGATGATTGGAACCATGATGTCCAAATTTCATTTTTTTTATTTTTAAACCTACAGATAAAGATAATAATTGATGTCCTAAACATATTCCTAATATTGGTATTTTAGTTTTTAATAAAATTTTTTTTACTATTTTTATTTCTTCTTTATATTCTATAGGATTTCCAGGTCCATTAGATAAAAGTATACCATCTGGTTTATATTTTAAAATTTTTTTTATTTTAGTATTTGATGGTACTACTATTATTTTACAATTGTAATTTAAAAAAATGTTTAAAATACTAAATTTTACTCCATAGTCGTACACTACTAAATTTAATTTTTCTTTATTTTTTTTTATATTAAAGTAATTTGAAAATTTTGATTTTTTAAATATATATATTTTTTTTGTAGATATTTTTTTATTTTTTTTTAATTTTATTTTGGACTTAAAATCTAAAATTTTTTTTTTTGCTATTTTATAATTTTCTTTTTTATCTTCAAAAATGCATCCTATTTTTGTTCCAGAATTTCTTAATATTTTTGTTAATTTTCTAGTATCTATATCATATATAGAAATTATTTTTTTTTCTAATAAAAAATTTTTAAATTTTTTTTTATATTTATAATGATTAGGATTATTATATATATCTTTTAATATTAAACCTTTTAAATATATAGATTTGGATTCATTGTCTTCATAATTTATTCCTGTATTTCCTATATGAGGAGAAGTTAACAATACTATTTGATTAAAGTATGATGGATCTGTAATTATTTCTTGATATCCTGTTACTGAAGTATTAAAAATTATTTCACCTACAGAAAATTTTTTGTATCCAGCTATTTTTCCTTTAAAAAATTTATTATTTTCTAAAAGTAATACTGCTTTTTCATGTTTTTTTTCCATAATATATTTTTTTTTATTATTTGTTAATTATGTTTTTCATACTAAACAATCCAGATTTTTTTTTAAAACACCATATTGCAGATTGTATAGCTCCTATTGCAAAAATAGATCTATTTTTTGCTTTGTGTTTTATTTCTAAAATTTCATTTTTGTCTGAAAAAATAATAGAATGATTACCTATAATATTTCCTATTCTTTTTGAAACAAAAGTTATATTTTTATTTTTTAATATTTCTTTTTTACAATTTTTTTTTCCAAGACTTTTATTTATTATTTTTGCAAATTCTATTGATGTGCCAGAAGGAGAATCTTTTTTATTTTTATGATGTTTTTCTTTTATTTTTATTTTTTTATTTTTTAACTTTTTTATTATTTTTTTTAGAATAAAATATATTAAATTGATTCCGTTACTAAAATTTGAAGATTTTACTATACATATTTTTTTAGAAGATAATTTTATAAATTTTTCTTCTTTATCATTGAATCCAGTAGTTCCAATTATTATATTTTTATTATTTTTTACACAATATTTTATATTTTCTATAGTATTTTTTTTTTCAGAAAAATCTATTAATATATCAAAATTATTTTCTTGATTTTTTAAAGATGTGTAATTTTTAATTTTATAATTTTTATTTTTATATTTTATATTTTTTATTTTTTCTTTTGTTATTAAAATGGATAAAATTATATTTTTTATTTTAAAAATTTCTTTTATAATAATTTTACCCATTCTTCCATTTGCTCCTGAAATTGCAATTCTTATCTTTTTATTTTTCATATTTTAAACATTTTATAAAGTATAAATATTTAATATGTTAATTTATTTTTTTTATAAAATATAGTTAAAATTAAATATTTTTATCATATATATTATATTTTAATTGTTTAAAAAAGAATTTTTTTATTTTATAAAAAATTTCTTTTTTCTCCTATTTTTGTAATATTTTTTATACATCTATTACATAAATTTTTATATTTTAATTCTATTTTTTTATTTTTTTTGAAAAAGTTCCAACATCTTTCACATTTTTTTCCTTTATACTTTTTAACATATATTTTAATTATTTCTTTAGACTTATTTTTTTTTATATTTTTTATTTTTACTTTAGATACTATGAACATAAATTTTATTTCTTTTTTTAATATTTCAATTTTTTTTTTAATATTTTTATTAACATATATTTTTATATATGATTCTAAAGAACTTTTTATAATTTTTTTTCTTATTGATTTTTCTATTTCATAATTAACTTTATTTTTTATTAATATTAAATTTTTCCAATCTGATAAATTTAAAATTTCATTTTTTGAAAAATTTTTTAATTTGTTAAACCAATTTTGTGTAAATATATAACTTTTGTTTTTTTTTTCAATAAATTTCCATATTTCGTATGCTGTAAAAGGTAAAATAGGATAAATCCATAATACCATTGCATTTAAAATTTTATATAAAGTTGTCTGACAACTTTTTCTTTCTAAGCTTTCTTTAGGAAGAGTATATAATCTATCTTTTATTATATCTAAATAAAATGATCCTAGTTCTAAATTACAAAATTTTGTAATGATGTTTATTATTTTATGAAATTTATATTTTTTATAAAAATTTATTATTTTTTTTTGTATTATTTTAGTTTTTCCTATTATCCATTTATCTATTAATATAAGTTTTTTATATTTTATGGTTTCTAAATTTTCTTTAAAATCATATAAATTAGATAATATAAATCTAATAGTATTTCTAATTTTTCTATATACATCTACAGAATTTCTTATAACATTTTTTGATATTATTATTTCTTTTAAATAATCAGTAGAAGAAACCCATAGTCTTAAAATGTCAGCTCCAAATTCTTTTATTATTTCGCTAGGTTTAATAATGTTTCCTTCTGATTTTGACATTTTTTTTCCATTTTTATCTACTACAAATCCATGAGCTATTACATGTTTATATGGAGACATTTTTTTTGTAATCATTGAAATTATTATAGAAGACATAAACCATCCTCTATATTGATCTGATCCTTCTATATATAGATCTGCTTTTAGTTCTTTTTTAAAACTATGATATACAGAATTTACATCTATAGATCCAGAATCAAACCATACATCTAATACATCTTTACTTTTTAAATATTTTTTTTCTTTTTTAAATAAAAATTTTTTTTTATCTATTTTTTCCCAGTATTCATTTCCTAATTTAAATAAATTTTTTTTAATTTTTTCAATAAAATTTTTTGTATTATGATGCATTTTATTAGTTTTTTTTTCTACAAATATAGTTATAGGAACTCCCCAATATCTTTGTCTAGAAATACACCAGTCTGGTCTGCTTTTTAACATATTTATCATTTTATTTTTACCCCATTCTGGGTTCCATTTTACTTTTTGTATTTCTTCTATAACTTTTTTTTTAAAATTATTCTTATTTAGATTTATAAACCATTGAGGTCTTGATATAAAAATGGTTGGATAATTATGTCTCCAGCAAAATGGATATTTATGTAAAATATTTTTTTGATATATTATTTTATTATTTTTTTTTAATATTTTTATAATAATTTTATCAGTGTTAAAAATAAATTTTTTATTTAATAATTTATGTATATTTTTTTTATAAAAACCTTTTTTTGTTATTAAATTTAATGGTTGTATATTGTATTTTTTTCCAACTTCAAAATCTTCTTGACCATGATCTGGTGATATATGAACTAAACCAGTACCAATTTTTAAATTTACATGATTTGATAAAATTATAGGTACATTTTTTTTTATAAATGGATGATAACATTTTATAAATTCTATTCTTTTTCCTAATTTTTTTCCTAATATTTTATATTTTTTTATTTTAAATTCTTTTAAAACTGTTTTTGCAATTTTTTCTGCTATAATTATGTTAAATTTTTTTGTTTCTATGAAGCTATAATATATATTAGAATTTATAGATATTGCTTGATTTGAAGGAAGACTCCATGGGGTTGTTGTCCAAATTGGAGCATAAATATGTTTCTTATTTTTATTTATTTTAAAAATTTTTTTTAATTTTTTTTTTTCTTTTATTTTAAATAAAACAAAGATCGTATTACATTTTTTTTTTTTATATTTTAATTCTGCTTCTGCTAATGATGATTTACATTTTATACACCAATGTATAGGTTTATAAGCAGAATATATATATTTTTTATTAATTATTTTTTTTAATTTATTTATTACATTTTTCTGATTTTTTAAATCCATAGTTATATATGAATTTTCCCAGTTTGCAAATACACCTAATCTTATAAATTCTTTTTTTTGTTTTGATATTTGTTTTAGAACATATTTTTTACAATGTTTTTTAAAACTTTTTTTATCTGTTTTTTTCTTATTTTTTTTAATTTTTTCTTCAATTTTTTGTTCTATAGGCAATCCATGACAATCCCAAGAAGGTGTGTATAATGCATTTAAATTAGACAAATTTTTAGATTTTATTATTATATCTTTTATTATTTTATTTAATGCATGACCAATATGTATATTTCCATTAGCATATGGAGGTCCATCTTGTAATATAAATTTTTTTTTATTTATATTATTTTTTTCTATTATTTTTTGTATATTTAATTTATTCCATTCTTTTAAAATTTCTGGTTCTTTATTTATTAAATTAGCTTTCATAGAAAACTTTGTTTTTGGTAAGTTTAATGTTTTTTTATAATTTTTCATTTTATTATTATTTTTTTTATTTTTAATAATTTTTAATTTAATAATTTTTATAATAATATATTTTTAAAAAAATATTATTATAAAAATAATTTTTATATTAAATATATTTATTATAATATTAATTGTTTTTATTATTTTATATTATAATAAAATAACTTTAAAATTATATAATATTATAATTTTAATTTTTTTACTGTATATTAAATTTATGAATTATATTTTTTTTTATAACATTTTAATGTTGTTAACAAAATTTTTAAAAAAAAATTATTATGGCAAATATAAAATCTTCTAAAAAAGATAAAATAAAATCTATTAATAAAAAAATTAGTAATAACAGTAAAAAATCTAGGATAAAAACTTTTTTTAAAAAAGTAAAAAAAAATGCAGAAATTAAAAATATAAAAAAATGTTTGTTTTATTTTAAGATTTTTCAATCTATTGTAGATAAATATTCTGTAAAAAAAATAATACACAAAAATAAAGCTTCTAGATATAAGAGTAATTTAATTAAAATTATAAAAAATATTTCTAACATTAAAAATTAATTAATTTTAAAATTTTTAGGGGGCATTTTAAACTGCCTCCTTATTTTTTAACTAAGGAAGCAATATTTTATATTTTATATTTTCTTAAGTTTTCAAAAAATTTTTTTACTCTATAAAAAAATCTTTCATATTTAGGACTATTTTTATTTCCATTTTGTTTATTTAAACTTTTTCCTAATTTATAAATTATTTTTTTTTGTTTTTCATTTAAATTTACTGGAATTTCCACAATTATTTTACATATGAGATCTCCACAATATATACTATTTATTGTTTTTACTCCTTTTCCTCTTATTCTAAACAACTCTCCATATTGAGTCTCTTTAGGAATTTTTAATTTTACTTTTCCATTTAAAGTAGGAACCTCTACTATTCCTCCAATAGCAGCTACAGAAAAGTTTATAGGTATTTTACAATATAAATTTGATTTTTTTCTTTTAAAAATTGGATGTTTTTTTATTTTTATTTTTACATATAAATCTCCATTATCAGAATTATTTTTACCAGCTTCTCCTTCTTTATTAAGTCTAATTTTATCTCCAGTATCTATTCCTGGTGGAATTTTTACAGATAATGTTTTTATAGTATTTAATCTTCCTTCTCCATTGCATTTATAACATGGATTTTTTATATATTTTCCTTTACCATTACAAGTATAACAAGTTTGTTGAATAGTAAAAAATCCTTTTCTTATATGTATTTGACCATTACCATTACATGTATGACATACATTATTGTATAAATTTTTTCTATTTCCTGTACCATTACAAAAATTACATTTTTTTAATGTAGGTATTTTTATTTTTTTTTCTATTCCATTTACCACGTCTTCTAAATTTATATTTAAATTATATTGTAAATCTGATCCTCTTTCAGATTTATGCCTTTTTTCATCTCCAAATATGTCTCCAAAAACTTCTCCAAATATATCTCCAAAATCGTTTGTATTAGTAAAATTTCCGTTGTAATTATTATTATAATTTGATTGATCGAAAGCTTGATGTCCATATTTATCATATGCTGATCTTTTTTCTTTGTTTGATAATATTTCATAAGCTTGTTTTATTTCTTTAAATTTTTCTTCAAAATTTTTATTTCCTTGATTTCTATCAGGATGATATTTTATTGCTAATCTTTTATATGCTTTTTTTATTTCTAAATCTGTTGCTGATTGTGATATTCCTAAAATTTTATAATAATCTTTTTTAGACACTCTTCTTTTTCCTAAATTTTAATATATAAAAATCACGGGTTCAGAAAAATCTGCCCCGTGTAAATTTTTAGAATTTTTAAAATAAAAATATTTTTTTTTTAACAAATATTTTATTTTTTAGAATTTTTTACTTCTTCAAACTCAGCATCTACTACATTTTTTTCTTTATTTGTTTCATTTTTTTCATTATTTTTTATATCTTTATCACTATTATCAGTAAATTGCATAATTTGAGAAGATATATTCATAACTAATTTTATATTTTCTTCTATTTCTTTTTTGTTTTCACCTTTTAATGATAAATCTAATTTTTGTAAAGATTGTTCTATTTTTTCTTTATTTTCTTTAGTTATTTTTTCTGAATTTTCTGATAACTGTTTTTTTGTATTATGAGAAATTTGATCTCCATGATTTCTTACTCTCATTAATTCTTCAAATTTTCTATCGTTTTCAGCATTTTTTTCAGCATCATTAATCATGTTTTTTATTTCTTCTTCATTTAATCCTGATGATGCTTTAATAGTAATTTTTTGTTCTTTATTAGTATTTTTATCTTTTGCTGAAACATGTAAAATTCCATCTGCATCTATGTCAAATGTTACTTCTATTTGAGGAATTCCTCTAGGGGATGGTTGTATTCCATCTAAATTAAATTGACCTAATGATTTATTATTTAAAGCTCTTTTTCTTTCTCCTTGTAAAACATGTATTGTAACTGCTGATTGATTATCTTCTGCTGTAGAAAATATTTGACTATGTTTTGTAGGAATAGTTGTATTTTTATTTATTAAAGTTGTCATAATCCCTCCCATTGTTTCTATTCCTAATGACAATGGAGTTACGTCTAACAATAATACATCTTTAACATCACCTGATAAAACTCCTCCTTGTACAGCAGCACCAACAGCTACAGCTTCATCTGGATTTATATCTTTTCTAGGATTTTTGCCAAAGAATTTTGCTACTTCTTTTTGTACCATAGGCATTCTAGTTTGACCACCTACTAATATTATATCATTAATATTAGATTTTGATAATTTAGCATCTTTTAAAGCTAATTCTAAAGGTTTTATAGATCTTTTTACTAAATCTTCTACTAATGATTCCAATTTAGATCTAGTTAACTTTATATTTAAATGTTTTGGTCCAGAAGAATCTGCTGTTATATAAGGTAAATTTATATCAGTTTGATTAATAGTTGAAAGTTCTATTTTAGATTTTTCTGCAGATTCTTTTAATCTTTGCATAGCTAAAGAATCTTTTCTTAAGTCTATTCCTTGTTCTTTTTTAAATTCTTCTACTAAATAATTTATTACTCTGCTATCAAAATCTTCACCTCCTAAATGTGTATCACCATTTGTAGACAAGACTTCAAATGTTTTTTCTTTATCTACTTCATCTATTTCTATTATAGATATATCAAATGTACCACCTCCTAAATCATATACAGCTATAGTTCTGTTTCCTTTATTTTTATCTAAACCATATGCTAAGGCAGCAGCAGTTGGTTCATTTATTATTCTTTTTACTTCTAATCCAGCTATTTTCCCTGCATCTTTTGTTGCTTGTCTTTGAGCATCGTTAAAATATGCTGGAACAGTGATTACAGCTTCATTAATTTTTTCTCCAACATATTCTTCAGCAGTTTTTTTCATTTTTTTTAATATTTCAGCTGATATTTGAGGAGGAGCTATTTTCTTATTTTTTATTTTTATCCATGCATCTCCATTTTTAGAATTTATTATTTCATAAGGCATAATTTTTATGTCTTTTTGAACTTCTTTATCTTCAAATTTTCTTCCTATTAATCTTTTTATAGCAAATAAAGTATTTTTTGGATTAGTTATAGCTTGTCTTTTAGCTGGCTGTCCTACCAATACTTCTTTTTCAGTATATGCAATTATTGATGGAGTGGTTCTATCTCCTTCAGAATTTTCTAGTACTTTTGTTTTATTTCCATCTGTTATTGCTACACAAGAATTTGTAGTTCCTAAATCTATTCCTATAATTTTACTCATATTTTTTCCTATTATATTTTCTTATTTTATTTAAAAATATAAAATATTTTCTTATAATAACTATCATGGGGTCATTTAAGCTGTCAATCAAGTGTAAACGTATTAAAAAAATTGATTTTTATATATAATTGTATCAATATTAAAAATAATTATTATATAATATTTTATTATTTATTTTTCTCATAAAATATTATTTTTTTTATACTATAAAAATATGAAAGATTATTCTATTTTAATTTATTTTGTATCTTCAATAATATTTTGTCTAACAATATTATTAATAAGTAATTTTTTAGGAACTAGACGTACGTCAACTAATAAAAATTTACCATTTGAATCAGGAATATATTCTTATGGTAGTTCTAATTCTAACTTTTTTGTACAGTTTTATTTAATAGTTTTATTTTTTGTAATTTTTGATACTGAGTCTTTATATTTGTATACTTGGTCTATTAGTATTAGAGATACTTCTTGGTTAGGTTTTTTTGAATCTTTACTTTTTATATTTACTCTGTCTATAAGTTTTTTTTATATAATAAAACTTAATACATTTAATTTTAATGAAAAGAGTTAATTTTTTTTATATAATAATAAATATTTTTATAAGGATAATATGAAATATACATTTACAAAAATTGATGATAAAAATCTTAAAGAAGATAATAAAAAATTTTCTAAAAATAATAGTTTTAAAAATATATTTTTTGGTAATTTAAAAAAGATTTTTACTAAAGTAGTAAACTGGGGAAGAAAAAATTCTATATGGCCTTATAATTTTGGATTATCTTGTTGTTATGTAGAAATGGCTACTAGTTTTACTTCATTTCATGATGTTTCTAGATTCGGATCAGAAGTTATTAGAACTTCTCCAAGACAAGCAGATTTAATGGTAATATCTGGAACTCCGTTTATAAAAATGGCGCCAATAATAAAATTGTTATATGATCAAATGTTAGAACCTAAATGGGTAATTTCTATGGGGGCTTGTGCTAATTCTGGAGGTATGTATGATATATATTCAGTAGTGCAAGGTGTTGATAAAATAATACCTGTAGACATTTATGTACCAGGATGCCCTCCTAGACCAGAAGCTTATATACATGCATTAAGATTATTGCAAAAATCTATATATAAAGAAAAAAGACCATTATCATGGATAATAGAAGAAAACAATAAAAATTATAAAGTAAAAATGAAATCAGAAAAAGTTTTAAGAAACAAAAGTAGAAAATTTGACATGAAATATAAAAATCAAGAAACAATATAATAAATTTTAAAAAAAATGAAAAAAAAAATAGAAATTTTAAAAAAAAAAAATAATAATTATGTTTTTTATGATTATAAAACTATAAAAAAATTAATTAAAACATTTAATAATAATATACTTCATATACAAAATACTAAAATTGGATGTGATGTAATATGGATTAAAAAAGATATATTAATAGATGTTTTATTTTTTTTAAAAAGTATAAAAAAACCATATATTTTTTTATATGATTTACATGGAGTAGATGAAAGAGTTAGAAATAACAGAAAAAATTTACCTAAATCAGAATTTTCAGTATTTTATCATATAATGTCTATAGAAAGAAATAAAGATATTTTAATAAAAATACCTATAAAAATAAATGATATGACAGTAAATAGTATTACTAAAATTTTTAATAATGCAAATTGGTATGAATGTGAAACTTGGGAAATGTTTGGAATAAAATTTTTAGGTCATCCATTTTTAAGAAGAATAATAATGCCAAAAAATTGGAATGGATATCCTTTAAGAAAAGATTATTTATCTAGAGCTACAGAAAGAAAAGAATATAATTTAACTAAAGATTTAGAGAAATTGGAAATGGAATCTTTAAGATTTAAGCCTGAAGAATGGGGTATGGATGTTAAAATTAAAAATTCTAATTTTATGTTTTTAAATTTAGGACCAAACCATCCATCTGTACATGGAGTTTTTAGAATTGTTCTACAATTGTATGGAGAAAAAATAATAAATTGTATGCCAGAGATAGGATTTCATCATAGAGGAGCTGAAAAAATGGCAGAACGCCAGTCTTGGCATAATTATATACCATACACTGATAGAATAGAATATTTAGGTGGATGTATAAATGAAATGCCTTATATTTTATCTATAGAAAAGTTAGCTAATATAGTTGTGTCTGACAGAGTTCAAGTTATAAGAGTTATGTTATCAGAATTGTTTAGAATAAATAGTCATTTGTTATATATAGCTACTTTTATTCAAGATTTAGGAGCTATGACACCAATATTTTTAATGTTCACAGATCGTCAAAAAATTTATGATGTGATAGAAGCAATTACTGGTTTTAGAATGCATCCAGCATGGTTTAGAATAGGAGGAGTTGCTCATGATTTGCCAAAAGGATGGAACAAATTATTAAAAGATTGTTTATCTTGGATAAAGAGTAGAATGAATAAATATTATTTTATTGCTTTAAAAAATAGTATATTAATAAGTAGATCTAAAAATATAGCTAAATATAATAAATATTCTGCTTTGTCATGGGGAATTACAGGATCTGGATTGAGAGCTACTGGTATAAATTTTGATGTAAGAAAAGCAAGACCATATTCTGGATATGAAAATTTTGATTTTAAAATACCTTTAGGAGAAGATAATAGTGATTGTTATACTAGAGTAATGTTAAAATTTGAAGAAATTTTTCAAAGTTTACATATTTTAGAACAATGTATTGATTATATGCCTGAAGGTCCATTTAAATCGGATCATCCTCTTACTACTCCACCTCCAAAAGAATTAGTATTTAATGATATCGAAAATATGATATCACATTTTTTGCAAGTTTCATGGGGGCCAATAATACCATTTGGTGAATCTTTTCAAATGGTAGAAGGAAGTAAAGGAATAAATAGTTATTATATAATTAGTGATGGTGAAAATATGAGTTATAGAACTAGAATAAGAACTCCTAGTTTTCCTCATTTACAGCAAATTCCTTCAGTAATAAATGGATATAGTATTTCAGATTTAATATCGTACTTAGGAAGTATAGATTTTGTTATGTCAGATGTAGACAGATAATAAAATAAATTTAAAATTTTGTTATATTTTTAATAAAAATGTGAAAAAAAATGATAAATGAAAAAGAAAAAGAATTTATTTTAAAAGAGTTAGAAAAATATGAAAATTCTGATGCTGTTGTTGTGGAATCTTTAAAATTTGTACAAAAAAGATTAAGATGGATATCTTTAGAAACTATGTCAGAAATTTCAAAAATTATTTCAGTTCCTGTATCAAAAATAGAAAGTATAGCTACATTTTATAATCAGATATTTAGAAAACCAGTAGGAAAAAATGTTATAAAATATTGTGATGGAGTTGTTTGTTATATAAACGGATATAAAAAAATTAAAAATGCAATTTCTAAACATTTAAATATATGTGATGGTTGTACTACTAAAGATAATAATTTTACTTTAATACCAATTTGTTGTTTAGGAAATTGCGATAATAGTCCAACTATTATGATAAATGAAAATTTATTTTCTAATATTACTGTTAAATCAGTTGTAAATATATTGGAGAGTATAAAATGAAAAATTATTTTTATAAAAATGAAGAAACTCATCCTTTAACATGGAGAATAAAAAAATTTAAAAAACCTATTTTTATAGATGAATATGAAAGAAAAAGAGGATATTTAGCATTTAAATTTGCTTTAAAAAATCTATCTCCTGATGAAGTTATTTCTATAATAAAAGATTCTAAATTAAAAGGCAGAGGCGGTGGTGGTTTTTTAACTGGAGAAAAATGGAGTTTGATTCCTAAAAAAAATTATTTTGGTAAAAAATATTTATTATGTAATGCTGATGAAATGGAGCCTGGCACATATAAAGATAAATTTTTAATGGAAAAAATACCTCATTTATTATTAGAAGGAATATTATTAAGTGCTTATGCTATACAAGCTTCTTGTAGTTATATATTTTTGAGAGAAGAATATTTTTTTTCAAAAAATTTATTAGAAAAATCTATATTAGAAGCGAAAAAAAAAAAATATATAGGAAAAAATATATTAAACAGTGGTTTTAACATGGAAATTTTTATACATACAGGAGCTGGAAGATATATATGTGGTGAAGAAACTGCATTAATAAATTCTTTAGAAGGGAAAAGACCTAATCCTAGAGTTAAACCACCTTTTCCATCTCAATCAGGATTATGGAACAAACCTACATGTGTAAATAATGTAGAAACATTATCAAATGTTCCAGCAATAATACTTAATGGATCTAAATGGTATAAAAATATTTCTAAAAATAATGATACTGGTACAAAACTAATGGGTTTTTCTGGAAAAGTAAAAAAACCAGGTATTTGGGAATTACCGTTTGGTATAACATCTAGAGAAATATTAGAAGATTATGCAGGTGGAATGCAAGATGGATATAAACTAAAAGCTTGGTTTCCAGGAGGAGCTGGAACAGGAATATTAATTGAACATTATTTAGATATATCAATGGATTTCAATAGTCTCAGTTTAGTTGGAAGTAGATTAGGAACTGGAATTTGCATAGCTGTAGACGATAAAATTAATATAGTATCTTTATTATTAAATATAGAAATTTTTTTTTCTAGAGAATCCTGTGGATGGTGTACTCCATGTAGAGAAGGTCTTCCATGGTCTGTTAAAATATTAAAAGATTTAAAAAATAAGAAAGGTAGAATAGGTGATATTGAAATATTAGAAGAAATATGCAAAAATTTAAGTGTTGGAAAAACTTTTTGTGCTTTTGCTCCAGGCGCGATAAGTCCTTTATATAATGCTATTAAATATTTTAGAAAAGAGTTTGAAGATGGAATAAATTTTAATTTACCTGTTGTTAAAAATAAAATCTCTGGAATTCAGTCAAATAATTTAAATAATATATAAATTTAATTTTAATATTTTTTTTGGACATAAAATATAATGGTTACAATATTAATAGATAAAAATAGATATGAAGTAGATTTATCAAAAAATATATTAGAAAATTGTCTTGAAAATAATGTTAATATTCCATATTTTTGTTGGCACCCTTCTTTAGGCAGTGCTGGATCTTGTAGACAATGTGCTGTAAAACATAAATTTATAGATTTTAATGGAATTATACAAACTAGAATAATAATGTCATGTATGTCTAAACCTGAAAAAAATATGGAAATTTATGTAAATAATGATGATGAAATAAATAAATTTAGAAAAAGTATTATTGAATTATTAATGATTCATCACCCTCATGATTGTCCTATATGCCCAGAAGGAGGAAATTGTCATTTACAAGATATGACAGTTCTTTCTAATCATAATAATAGAAGGTATAGATATAAAAAAAGAATATATAAAAGTCAGTATTTAGGAAAATTTATATCTCATGAAATGAATAGATGTATTTCTTGTTATAGATGTGTTAGATTTTATAAAGATTATGCTGATGGAAAAGATTTTGATGTATATGGTTTGTCTAACAATCTTTATTTTGGTAGAGTTGAAGATGGCAATTTAGAAAGTGAACATTCTGGTAATTTGATAGAAATTTGTCCAACTGGAGTTTTTACTGATAAATTGCATAATAAAAATTATAGTAGAAAAGTTGATATGAGTCATACACCTAGTATATGCAATTTTTGTAGTGTAGGTTGTAATATCATTGGAAGTGAAAGATTAGGTATACTTAGAAAAATAGAAAATAGATATCATGGTGATATTAATGGTCATTTTATTTGTGATTTAGGAAGATTTGGTTATCATGTTTTAAATAAAAAAAATATTCCATTATATCCGTTTATGTTAAAAAAAAATAAAAGATTAAAATTAAGTAAAAATCAAGCAATTAAAGAAGCTAAAAATATTTTAAAAAAATCAAAAAAAATATTAGGAATAGGTTCTTATAGATCTAATATAGAAAATAATTTTTCTTTATTAAATTTTGTAGGAAATAAAAATTTTTCTAATGGTATGATGGAGAATGAAAGTAAATGTAATAATATTATAGTAAATTTTTTAAAAAAAAATTGTACTAATATACCTACATTAAAAGAAATAGAAAATTATGATGCTGCAATAATTATAGGACAAGATATTACTATTACAGCTCCTAGAATGTCTTTATCCATTAGGCAATCTGTAAAAAATCAAATTAACAATAAAAATTTTAATTTTAAAAAAATATGTAATTTTTTAAAAATTTCTAGTAAAAATAAAATTTTTAATAAAAATAATAGTTCTACTTTTATATTAAGTAATGATTCTACTAAATTAGATGATATTTCTAAAATAAATTATTATAGTAATTATGAAGACCAATCTAAATTTTTATTTTTTTTAGATAAAATTATTAATAATGAGAAAATAAAAAAATGTGATTTTTTTATTTCTTTAAAAGAAAAAATTTTATATATTGCTAAAATATTAACTATATGTAAAAAACCTTTAATAATATTAAGTTTTTATGACCACAATTTAAATTTATTAAAATCTTGTATAAATTTAATAGATTCTTTAACAAAAGTTAATCCTAATTTAGGAAGTGTTTTTTTGACTTCAGGTTCTAATAGTATAAGTACTTCTATTATGAGTAATATTTCATTAGAAAAAATATTGAAAATAGCATGTAAAGAGAAAAATATTTCTATAATTTTAATGGAAAATGATTTATATAGATTAATATCAAAAAATATTATAAAAAAAATTTTTAAAAAAAATAATAAAATAATAGTATTAGATCATATAAATACAAATAGTATGAAAAATTTTAATTTATCATTACCTACTAGTAGTTTTTTAGAAAGTACTGGTACTATAGTTAATTATGAAGCTAGATCTCAAAAATATTTTAAAGTGTTTGATAAAAAACATGATAATAAATTGTCTAATAGAATGGACAGTTGGAAATGGATAAGTAAAATATATTATAAAATTAATAAAAAAAAATCTAAATGTAATAGTTTGGATGGAATAATAAATTTATGTTTAAAAAAAATTCCTTATTTTGAAGGAATACAAAATTCTTCTCCTAGATCTAATTTTAGAATAATTGGACAAAAAATACCTAGATATGCTAATAGAGCCAGTGGAAGAACAATATTAAGAAATAATAAAAAAGATTTTAAAAAAGATGTTATATATGATTCAGATACTATGTTTTCTATGTCTATGGAAGGATATAAAAATTTTAATAATAAAATTAGTCATATACCTTTTGTATGGAGTCCTGGAACTAATTCTTCTCAAGCATGGAATAATATTTCTAAAGAAAATTTTTTTTCTGGAAAAAAATTATTTACATTTGTAAAAAAGAAAAATATAAAACGAAACAAAATATCTTTTTGTAAAAATTTTAACAAGAAAGAAATAATTGTAACTAGACATAATTATTTGTTTTCATGTGATGAAATATCACAATTTTATGAGACTTTTATAAAAGAAAATGATTTTATACCAGGTTTTATAAATTTAAAATATGCAAATTTTTTAAAATTGAAAAAAGGTAATATATTATTATTTAGATTTAATTCTAGAAATTTTAAAATTATAATATATTTTTCAAAATTTTTAAAACATGGTTATATTTCTTTACCAATAGGATCATTTGAAATTCCATTATTTTTAAATGGTTATAAGATAAAAAAATTTAAAATAATATAAATTTATTAATTAAGAAACAAAAAATATTATGAATATTTTATTAAATTTTATAAGTGCTTTTTCTTTTGTTATTTTAATAACTACGCTTGGGGCTTTTTTAAGTATATTAGAAAGAAAATTTTTAGCTATACTGCAAAATAGATGTGGTCCTAATAGAGTTGGTTGGTTTGGTAGTTTACAAATTTTAGCTGATATGATAAAAATATTTTTTAAAGAAGATTGGATACCTCCATTTAGTAAAAAATTTATATTTTTTATATCTCCAATAGTTGCATTTTGTATATCTTTGTTTATGTTTTTTATTATTCCTTTTAATAATAAATGTAATATATTAAAAATAGATATAGGAATATTATTTTTTTTAATGCTAGTAAGTTTAACTATGTACTCTACTATTTTATCTGGATTATCTAGTGGAAATAAATATTCTTTATTAGGATCTATAAGATCTATTTCTCAAACTATAAGTTATGAAATTTTTTTAGGAATATCATTAATGTCTATAATTATAAAATCTGATTCATGTAACATTAATGATATTATAATAAGTCAAAGACATATTTGGAACATTGTTCCTCAATTTTTAAATTTTTTAGTTTTTTTTATAGCTAGTTTAGCAATATGTCATAGACATCCTTTTGATCAACCTGAATCTGAGCAAGAAATATCTGATGGATATCATATAGAATATTCTGGAATGAAGTTTGGAATGTTTTTTATTGCTGAATATATATCAATTTTTTCTATTTCAGCATTTATTTCATGCATTTTTTTTGGTGGTTATTTAGGAATTAATAATTTTCCTTTATCTTGTATGATTTTAAAAACTTTTATTTTAGTATGTTTATTTATATTAATAAGGGCATCTATTCCTAGACCTCGTTATGATAAAATAATTTCTTTTGGATGGAAATTTTGTTTTCCAATTTCATTGTTAAATTTATTTGGTACTGCATTTTTTGTTTTAATATATAATTAAAAGGAAAATTTATGTTATTTTTAAAAAGTATTTTATATGGATTTTTTTCTCAAATAAGAAGTATTTTTTTTACTTTTATAAATATTTTTTATAAAAGTGAAACTGTTATGTATCCAGAAGAAAAAACTAAACTATTTCCTAGATACAGGGGAAGAATAGTTTTAACTAAAGACAAAAATGGAGAAGATAGATGCGTTGCTTGTAATCTTTGCGCTTCAGTATGTCCTTCTAGTTGCATAGTTTTACAACAAAAAAAAAATAAAAATGGTAGAAATTATCCAAAATTTTTTAAAATAGATTTTTCTAGATGTATTTTTTGTGGTTTGTGTGAAGAAGCTTGCCCTACTGCAGCAATACAACTTTTGCCAGATTTTGAATTATCTGATTACAAAAAAAAAGATTTAATATATGAAAAAGAAGATTTAATAATTTCTAATCAAGGAAAATATTTAGACTATGATTTTTACTCAGTTTCTGGAGTTAAAACAAAAAATAAAAATTTTTCTAAAAAAAATAAACTTGTTGATCATGTAGATACAAAAAAAATATTACCTTAATTAAAATTAGGAACTTAAATATGCAATTTATATTTTTTTTATCTAGTTTAACTTTGTTAATTTCTATATTATTTATAATTTTTATAAATGATTTATTATATTCAGCATTATTATTAATAGTTTCATTTTTATCTACTTCTATAATATTTTTTTTATTGGGTTCATGTTTGGCTGGATTTCTTCAAGTAATTATTTATTCTGGGGCAATTTTATTATTATTTGTTTTTATAATAATGATAATTAATAAAAAAGATAATTTTTTTATAATTGATTTGGATATAAAGAAATTTTTTGAATTTTTTTTATTTTTTTTAATTTCTAGCATTTTTTTTGTAGATATAACATATTTAGTTTTAAAACATTTGAATATTACACAATTTTATAAAGAAGTTGATATGAAAAGAGTTGGTAAAATTTTATTTTCAGATTATTTTTTTATAGTTGAATTATCTTCTATGTTGTTATTAGAATCATTAATTATATCTTTTTATATCAATAAAGATTATAAAGATATTAAATAATATATTTTAATATAAGGGATAGTTATGATATCTATATTTTATTGTTTTATTTTATCTGTGTTAATTTTTTCATTAGGAGTTTTTATTTTTTTTATAAAAAATAATCTTTTTTTAATGTTAATAGGTTTAGAAATTATGTTAAACGCATGTTTATTACTTTTTATAGTTTCTGGAAATTATTGGAATGATGCAAATGGTCAGATAATTTATATATTTATAATTACTTCTTCTGCAGCAGAAGTTTGCGTTAGTTTATCACTATTATTAAAATTTTATAAAATTAATAATACATTAAATATAAATTTATTAAGTGAGTTAAAAAAATGAGTATTATTCTTTCTACAATTTTCTTTCCTTTAATAGGATTTTTTTTATTAACTATTTTAAAAGATTTTTTAAATAAAAAAATTTTATTTTTTATAGGTTTATTTACTTTATTTATATCATTTTTAACTAGTTTATTTAGTTTTTATTATTTTTATAAATTTAAAAAAGCATTTTTTGTTTTTAACATTTGGAACTTAATATCAATAGATAACTTTAAATTTAATATTAGTTTTTTATTAGATGAACTCTCTTTATCTATGTTAATTATGATAACTGGTATAGGAGTATTAATATATTTTTTTTCTTATTGGTATATGTATTTAGAAGAAGAAATTATAAAATTTTTTTCTTATATAAATTTATTTATATCAAGTATGTCAATTTTAGTTTTATCTGATAACTTCTTATTAACTTATTTTGGATGGGAAAGTGTAGGTATTTGTTCTTATTTATTAGTAAGTTTTTATAATGAAAATATTAAAAATATTTTTTATTCTATGAAATCTTTTTTAATATCTAAAATAAGTGATATATTTTTTTTAATATCTATACTTCTAATATATCATTGTTTTAATACTTTTAATATACATGAAATATCAAATTTTTTAATTTCAGAAAAAGTTCACAAAAATTTATTTTTAATAAAATTAATTTGTATATTTTTATTATTATCATCTATATCAAAATCTGCTCAGTTTCCATTTCACACATGGCTTCCATGTGCTATGGTAGGACCAACACCTGCTTCAGCTCTAATACATTCAGCTACTATGGTTACTGCTGGTGTATATTTAATATCTAGATCTAAAGATATTTTTTTAGTATATGATCAAATATTTTATTTAATATGTTGTGTAAGTTCTTTTTCTATTATTTTAGGAAGTATGTCTTCTATATTTAATAAAAATATAAAAAAAATATTAGCATATTCTACTATAAGTCAAATAGGATATATGTTTTTATCTATAGGAGTAAAGTCTTGGTCTTGTGCTATATTTCATTTAATAAGTCATGCAATTTTTAAATCTTTAATATTTATATCTACTTGTTATATTGTTTTATATAATAAAAATGAACAAAATATATTTAAAATGAATTTTATTAAAAAAAAAAATTCTTTAGTATATTTTTCTTTTTTAATAGGTTTACTATCCTTAATGTCATTTCCAATAATAAGCTTAGGTTTTTATAGTAAAGGAGAAATTTTATTTAAAATATTAGAATCAAAAAATTATTTTTTCTTTTTTACAGCATTTTTAGGATCAATTTTTACTACTATTTATTCATATAGATTAATGTTTTATATATTATTTTCAAAAAAAAATTATTTTAAAAAAAAATTATATGAAAATTTTTTTCATGATATTCCAACATTAATTTTAATGTTTTTTTCTACTTTTTTAGGTATTTTCATAATTCCTAATTTATCAAGTTTTTTTTCTGAACATTTTAAAATAAATAATTTTTATATTATTTTAGAATTTTTATTTAGTTTTTTTGTTTCATTTACAATGTTAATTTATTATTTATTAATTAAAAAAAAATTTTTTTTAAAAAAATTATATTTTTTAAAATGTTTACATAATTGTTTAGAAAAAATTTTTAAACAAGATTTATATTTTAAAAATTTTTATTCTAAATTAGAAAATTTATATAATTTCTTTTCTTACTTTTTATATAAAGACATTTTTAAATTTTTTATTAAATTTATTTTCTATATTGTAAGATTTATTAATAAATTAATTTTAAAATTTCATTCAGGAAATTTAAAGTTATATATATTAACATTTTTTTTAGTGTCAACTTCATTTTATACATTAATAATATTTATATAGAATTTAGTAATTTTTAAATTAATTTTTATTTTGTTTTATTTTAATTTATTTATAATTTTAAATTTTTAAAATTTATTATTATTTTTTATAAGGTAAAAAATATGCTTTCTTTTCTTATTATTATTCCATTTTTAGGAGGGATAATTTCATGGTTTTCTCAAAAATTTAGTAATAAATTACCTAGATTTTTTGCCATAACTTCTATTATATTAATATTTTTTATAAATTGTTTATTTTTTTTAAATAATGTTTTTGAAAAATTTTTGTTTTTTAATAAAAATTTATTTAATAACAGTTTTTCTATATTGTGTATACATAAATTAGGAATTAATTTTAGTCTTTATAATGATAGATTTTCTTTATATATGATATTTTTAACAGTTTTATTAGGAATGTTTGTTATAATATTTTCATATAATGAAAATTATAAAAATCCTGGTGCGTTTTATTTAAATATATTATTTTTGATTTCTAGCATAATAGGATCTTTATTATCTACTAATTTATTTTTTTTCTTTATATTTTTAGAAATAATGATTTTTCCTATTTGCTTTTTAAATATTTTTTGGGGTAAAAATAAAATTAAAAAAAAAAATAATATAAATTATATAAAAAATTTTTTTATACATAGTCAAATTTCTTCAGCAATTTTGTTTTTTTCTATTTTGATGTTAGTAAATTATTATCATTCTATTAATGGAATTTGGACGTTTGAATTCAATTTACTAAAAAAAGTTTTTTTAAATAGAAATTTTATAGAAAATTTAATTTTATATGGATTATTATTATCTTTTATTATAAAAATTCCATTAATACCATTTCATACTTGGCTTCCTAATATGACTTTATATTCTCCAAAAGGAAATTCTGTAGATTTAATAGGTTTTTTATCTAAAGTTGGAATATATGGATTATTAAGATTTTTTGTTCCTATTTCTGGAAATATATTTTATAAAATTCAAATTTTTATGATTTTTCTAGGAATAATAAATGTTTTTTATGGTGCTTTTATGGCTAGTGTAAAAAATAATTTAAAACACATATTATCATATATTAATATTTCACATTCTGGAATAATATTATTATCTATTTTTAATTTTAATAATTTATCTTATGAAGGATTATTGCTATATATTATTTCTAGCACTATTTCTTCTTCTGTACTTTTTGTCTTGTCTGATAAAATATATAATGAACTTAATACTTATAATTTAAAAAAAATGGGTGGTTTGTGGAAAGTTTTAAATTTTATTCCTGGTTTTTTTCTATTTTTTTCTTTATCTAATTTTGGTCTTCCTGGTACTGGAAATTTTATAAGTGAAATATTAATTTTTATGGGTTTTTTTTTATCTTTTCCTAAAATATCTATATTTTTTACATTTAGTTTAATATTTTTTGCATTTTGTTCACTAAAAATGTTTCATAGAATTTTTTATGGAAATTCAAAAAATTGTTTAAAAAATTTTGATTTAAATGTTTTTGAAATATTATTGATTTCATTTTTTATATTTTTATTAATTTTAATAGGATTGTTTCCAAACTTTGTATTTTATAAGTTCAATTTTTTAAATATTTTTTCAATCAATATTTCTTAAATTTATTAAAAAATGAGGAATTTTTATATGTTGTCTATATTTCAAAAATATATGGAATTCTTTCCATTTATAATAATAATGTGTAGTATTTCTTTTGGTATGTTTTATATTATATTTAAAAGAAATAATTTAGTTATGTTTTTAAATTCTTTTTTAGGAATATTTTTAACAATTTATTATTTATTATTTTTTAAAGATAAGCTTTTACATAAAATTAACTTTTTTTTTCATTTTGACAAATTTTCTATTTTTTTTTCTTTATTAATATTAATTATTATGTTAATAACTTCTATATTCGCATATTTTTGTTTAGACAAAAAAAAGTTATATATTGAAGAATATTATATACTATTATTATTATTTTTATTGGGAAGTATTTCTTTAAGTTTTTCTAAACAAGTTTCTTTATTTTTTATAAGTATAGAAATAATTACATTATCTACAATTGGTTTAGTTTATTTTTTTAATGACAATAAAAAATCTATAGAAGCTTCTTTAAAATATATGATATTTTCCAGTTTTAGTTCTATTTTTATGTTATTTGGAATAGGAATTATTTATTTTATAACTGGTAGTTTAAAATATGAAAATTTATATTTAATTATAAATAAATTTGATATTTATAAACAAACAGCAGTTTTTTTAGGAATATCAATAATATTATTTAGTATTTTTTTTAAAATGTCTTTATTTCCATTTCATTTTGTTTTTCCAGACATTTATCAAGTTTCTAGTCCTTTATATTTAATGTGCTTTTCAACCGTAAACAAACTTTCTTTTTTTAGTTTTTTAATATATTTTTTTTCTTCTACGTTAATATTAAAAATAAATTTTTTTTATAATTTAGTTCAAATATTTTCATTATTATCTATTTTAATAGGAAATTTATTAGCTTTATTTCAGAATAATGTTAAAAGATTGTTAGGATACGCTTCTATAAGTCAAGTTGGATACTTAATGATTTCAGTTTTAAGTTTGAATAAATTTGAATTTTCTATACAAAATATATTTTTTTACTTTTTGAATTATGTTATTTGCAACATATGCATATTTGGAACATTTGCTATATTAAAAAGTGGTTATATTTATAGAGAAATAGATAATAATTTTTTTAAAAAAAATATTTTTTCTAATATGTTTCATACATATCCTTTATTATCAATTTCTTTATTTATAGTGTTTTTTTCTACAGCTGGAATTCCTCCTACTGTTGGTTTTTTAAATAAATTATATATACTTTCTTATGCAATACATAACAATTTTTGGATTTTAATGTTTTGTATAATTTTTAGTAGTATATTTGGAACATATTTATATTTTAAAATAATAGTTAGTTTTTATAATGAAATAAAAGATATAAAAATGAATAGACATAGATTTTTTTTTATTGAAAATATATTAGAAATTTTTATTTTTATTATGTCAACTACTTTATTATTATATAATTTTTTATTTTATAATTTTTTTAATAAAGTATTATTTTTATAAAAATTTTATAAAAAATATTTTTTAATATATTTTGTTATAATAATATTTTTAAAATACAATTTTATAAATATATTTTTTTAAAAAAAAAGACAAAGAAAAAATACTTTGTCTTTATTATTTTTTTATAAAATTTTATTTTTATGATTTTTTATATTTTTATATTATGAACATTTCAGAAATTGATTTTTCTTTATTTATTCTTTCTATAGCTTCAGAGAGCATTTTTGATAAGTTTATTGTTCTTACTTTTTTTATATTTTTTATTTTTTTTGATAAAGGAATAGTATTACATACTATTATTTCATCTATACAAGATTTTTTTATATTTTCTGCTGCATTTCCTGAAAAAACTGGATGTGTAGAATATGAAAAAATTTTTTTTGCTCCATGTTTTTTAAGCATTTTAGCTGAATTACAAAGAGTTCCAGCTGTATCTATTATATCATCTATTAATATGCAATTTCTTTTTTTTATATCTCCTATTATGTTCATTACTTGAGATTCATTTTTTTTTGATCTTCTTTTATCTATTATAGCAATGTCTTTATAATTTAATAATTCTGCTACGGATCTAGTTCTAACTACACCTCCAACATCTGGAGATACTAATACTGGATTTTTTAAATTTATTTTTGATATATCTTTTGATATTACTCTACTTGTAAAAACATTATCTATAGGTATATCAAAAAATCCTTGTATTTGCTCAGAATGTATATCTACAGTAAGTACTCTATTTACTCCTACGTTAGATAAAAAATTTGCTATAACTTTTGCTGTTATTGGAACTCTATATGATTTTATTCTTCTATCTTGTCTGGCATATCCAAAATATGGTATAACAGCTGTTATTCTTTTTGCTGAAGCTCTTTTTAAAGCATCTATTATTATTAATAATTCCATTAAGTTTTCATTAGCTGGATAACATGTAGATTGAATTATAAAAACATCATGACCTCTTACATTTTCTTTTATATTTACGCTTATTTCTCCATCACTAAATTTTGTTACTTCAGCTATTCCTATATTTTTATTTAAAAATTTTGCTATATCTTTTGATAATTCTTTTGTAGCATTTCCAGAAAATATTTTCATTTTTTTTTAAAGGTTCTCCTATTGAAAAATTTTTTAATATTTTTTTAAAATAAATTTTTTTAAAAAATAATTTTTTTATTTTGTTTTAAAAAATATTTATATTTTTTTTAAATTAGGATTTTTATTTTTATTTAATATTATTTTATAGTTTAAAATATTATTTTTATAATACAAAATTATAAATACAATTAAAATTATGTTTTTAATTTTTTATAATTTTAATATAGACTATAATATATTATATTATATAATTTTTATTATTTTTTTAAGAATATAATTTATTTTAATATTATATATTTATTTATTTTTTATTTTTATTCAATTATTTATTTTTTATATTTTATTTATGAGTAAAATTCATGAAAAAATTTATTGTTAAAAAGTTATATTCATTTAAAAGTAGAATTGAAAAAATTGAAAAAATGTTTTGTAATATAAGTTATAAAAATAATAAAAAAAAATTTAATAATTTATTGAAGGAACATCATAAATTAAAAAATATAGTAAGTTTGTTTGATTCATGGAAAGAAAATTTAAAAAAAATAGTTCAATGTAAAGATTTAATGAAATATAATGATTTATATGAATTAGCTAAAGAAGAATATGTTTTTTTTAAAAGAAAAAATAATGTTTTAAAGAAAAAAATATATAAACTTTTTACTTCGAAAAAAAAGAGTAAAAATGGATGTTTTGTTGAAATAAGATCAGCTTCAGGTGGAGATGAAGCTTCTATTTTTGCTGGAGATTTATTTAGAATGTATACTAAGTATTCTGATATTAAAAATTGGAAAATGAATATAATAAATATAAATTATGGATATAGAGGTGGTTTTAAAGAAATAATTATAAAAATAAATGGAAAAAATGTTTTTGAAAAATTAAAATTTGAATCAGGTGGGCATAGAGTGCAAAGAATACCTAAAACTGAAAATCAAGGTAGAACTCATACTTCTACTTGTACTGTAGCTGTTATACCAGAAATAAAAAATTCTAAAGAATTTGTAATAAAGAATTCTGATTTAAAAATAGATACTTTTAAGTCTTCTGGAGCTGGTGGGCAGCATGTAAATACTACTGATTCTGCTATTAGAATAACTCATATACCCACAGGAAATGTTGTAGAATGTCAAAATGAAAGATCACAACATAAAAATAAATCTAGAGCAATGGAAGTTTTATATGCTAGAATAAAAGATCAAGAAGAAAAGAAAATCAAAGAAAAAAATTCTAATATTAGAAAAAATTTATTAGGAAGTGGAGAAAGATCTGATAGAAATAGAACATACAATTTTTCTCAAAATAGAATTACTGATCATAGAATAAATCTTAGTTTATATTGTTTAGACAAAATATTAGATGGTGATTTAGATTTAATAATAAATCCTATAATTCAAAAATATGAAATTAATAAATTTTTAAAAATAAAATAATAATTTTAAAATGTTTTGATATAGTTTAAATTTTATTTTTTAAAACTTTTTTATAAAAAAAATTAATTTGTTTATTTTTTTTTATTTTTATATTTATTTTTTTATGTTATTAAAAAATAAATATTTTTATTTAATATTAATTTATAAATGTATTATATAAAATTAAATTTTAAAAAAAATATTTTAAAATATATTATATAAATTATTTTTTTTTAATTTAAAATTTTTTAATTTATTTATTAAAACAATTATATTTTTTATATATAAAATATATAATATTATTGTTTATAATATTTTATTTATATATTTTAATAAAAAGTTTTTGGATATTTTAAATTATGAAAGATTTAATTTTAGTTTTAAATTGCGGTAGTTCTTCAATAAAATTTTCTATCATAGATCCTATAAATGAAATTGTATATTTGCATGGAGAAGCTAGTTCATTAAATTTGCATAATTCTTTAATAAAATGGTTTATAAAAAATAAAGTTTATAGTTTAGACAATAAAAATTTTATATCTTATAATTATGCTATTAATTACATATGTAAAAAAATTTTTTTAAAATATAATTATAAGATGTTTTCTAAAGTCATAGGAATAGGGCATAGAGTAGTAAATGGTGGAGATTTATTTAAAAAATCTATTTTAATAAATAAAGATGTTATAAAAAATATAGAAAAATGTGTTTGTTTAGCTCCAATACATAATCCTTTAAATTTATTAGGGATAAGAAAATTTATGGATCTTTTTCCAAAACTGAAAAATAATAATGTAGCTGTTTTTGATACTAGTTTTCATAACAATTTGCCAAAAAGATCTTATTTATATGCTATACCAACAAAATTTTATAATAAACATAATATTAGAAAATATGGAGCTCATGGAATTAATTGTTTATATATATTAAAAAAAGTTTCAACAATATTGAAAAAAAAAGTTAGAAAAATAAATATAATAATTTGTCATTTAGGTAATGGTTCATCCGTTTCTGTAATAAAAAATGGAATTTGTATAGATACATCTATGGGTTTTACTCCTTTATCTGGATTAATAATGGGAACTAGATCAGGAGATATAGATCCTTCTATAATATTTTATATGCATGAAAATTTAAAAATTAGTATTAAAAAAATAAAATATATTTTAAATAATGAATCAGGAATTTTAGGTTTAAATAACAAAACTAGTGATTTTAGATATTCTGAAAATAGATATAATTTTTCTGTTGTTGACAAAACTACTGTTGAAATGTTTTGTTATAGATTAGCTAAATATATTAGTTCATATTTTTTTTTAATAAAGAAAAATATTGATGCTGTAATTTTTACAGGTGGAATAGGAGAAAATTCTAAATTAGTTAGAAAAATAACTATAAATCATTTAAATTCTTTAAATTTTTATATAGACAAAGATAAAAACAATAAAATTTACAAAGATTTTAATTTTATAAATAAAAATAATACTATTCCAATATTAGTAATTTCAGCTAATGAAGAAATAGTAATTGCTAAAGATACTTTTAAAATAATTAGTTAAAATTTTTATTTTGTTAACATTTAACAATATTATTAAAAAATTATAGGTGTTTTTGTGTTTAGTTCAATAATTCTAGTTCCAATAGGAAAAAATGTTAATTTAATTTCAATATCTTTGAATTTGATAAATTTAATTAAAAATTATAATTTTAGTGTAGTTTTTTTTAAATTAATTTTTGAAAAATCAAAAAGTAATTGTTTTGATGAAACTACTGAATTTATTTTTAGAAAAAAAATATCTAATTTTATCAATCCTGTTTTTATAGATAATGTTATATCTTTAGAAAATAAAAATAATTATAATTTTTTTTTAGAAAAAACTATTAAAAAATATTATTCTATAAAAGGTTCAAAAAAAATAATTTTAATAGAAGGAATAAATACTAAATATAATAATTATATAGAAAGAAAATTTAATATAGATTTTGCGAAAAGTACAAATTCTAAAATTATATTTGTTAATAATTATAATAAATTTTTTGACATACATAGTTTAAATATTATGAAAAATATTTTTTTTAAAAACTTTTTTTATTATAAAAATATAATATTAGGATTTATATTACATAAATATGAAAAAAAAAATATTATAAAAAATTATTTTCATTTACAATTATATAAATGTAATAAAAAAAAAAAAAATAAAATATTTTTTAAAAAAGTTTTAAAAAAATATAATTTAAAAAAAACATTTCGTTTATTAGACATAATAAATTGGAATTTTAAAATTAAAAAAGTATATGTTTCTTATATTTGTAAAATATTGAAAATAAAATATTTGTATTATAAAAAAACTTTTAATAAAAAAGTAAAGTTTTTTATTTTTAATGATATAAATGTAAAAAAATGTAAAAATTTTTATAAATATCATTTTTTAATAATAGATACTAATAATAAAAAAAATTTAAAAAATTTTTTATATATTTTAGATAAAAAATATAATGTAGGTTCTATTTTATTAGTAATAAATAATATTAATATAAGATATTTTATAAATATATTCTTTAAATCTTATAAAAATAATATACCAATATTTTTTACAAAAAAAAAATTATTTTATTTATATAATGAATTAAATGCTTTTTCTAACAATATATTCAAAATAAAACATAAAATAAAAAATATTATAAAGACAAAATTTTTTTTGTATAATTATAATTATTTAATTAAAAATATTTTTATAGAAAATAAAAAAATTTTTTTTACTCCACATTATTTTAAATATTATTTAAAAAAAAAATCTAAAAAACTTAATAATATTATAATATTTCCTGAAGGATATGAAACTAGAATACTAAAAGCTGTTTCTTTTTGTTCAAAAGAAAAAATTGCAAAATGTATTTTATTAGGAAATAAAAAAAAAATAATTTATATATCAAATTATAATAATATATCTTTAGGAAAAAACATAAAAATTATAGATCCAACAAATATTAGAAATAATTATATAAATTTATTTATAAAAAGCAGATTACCAAAAATTTTAGATAAAAATTCTGCTAAAGAACTTTTAAAAGATAATTGTGTTTTAGCAACTTTAATGTTGAAAAATAATGAAGCTAATTGTTTAATTTCTGGATCAGTGAATACTACTGCAAATACTATAAGACCAGCTTTACAAATTATAAAAACTAAAAGTTCTTCTTCTATAATTTCATCATTTTTTTTTATGTTGATTAAAGATAAAGTATTAATTTATGCAGATTGTGCAATTAACATTAATCCTAATGCAATACAATTAGCAGAAATAGCTATAGAAACATCAAAATCTGCTATTAATTTTGGAATTTTACCAAAAGTTGCAATGATATCATATTCTACAAAATGTTCAGGTTTTGGTCCATCTGTAGATAAAGTTAAAGAAGCTACAGAAATAGTAAAAAAAAAATATCCTAAATTGTTGATAGATGGTCCTGTTCAATATGATGTAGCATCTAGTAAAGAAATATCAAAATTAAAAAATTATATTTCTGATATTTCTGGAGAAGCTAATATATTTATATTTCCAGATTTAAATTCAGGAAATGCTATTTATAAAGCTGTTCAAAATATAACAAATTCTATTTCGATAGGCCCTATTCTACAAGGTATAAATAAACCTGTAAATGATTTATCTAGAGGATCTACTGTTGAAGATATAATATATACTTCAGCTGTTACTTCTATACAATGTTGAAATTTTTAGTTTTTTAAAATTTTTATAGAAATAAGAACATTTTTTAAATCTTATTTCTATAAAAATATTTAATTTATTTTTTTTTAATAAAATAGTTTTAAAATATATATAATAAAAAAAATTAAAAAAAATAAAATAATATTAATATAAATAAAATTTTTTAATAAATATTTTTTTTATATTTACATATTTTTATAAAATTTACATATTTCTTAATATATTTATATTTTAAATATATAAATATTTTATTTAGCAAATTGGAATTTTGACTTTTTGCAAGGCTACTACTTTTTCTTTTTTATTAGTTCTTATTAAAATCACTCCTTGTGTATTTCTACTTAATATTCCAATTTCTAAAACTCTAGTTCTAACTAAAATTCCTGAATTTGTTATTATAATTATCTCATTTTTTTTTGTAACTTGTATAGAAGCTATAACTACTCCATTTTTTTTAGTTATTTTTGTAGAAATTATACCTCTAGTAGCTCTAGATTTTATAGGAAATTCTGATATTTTAGTTCTTTTACCATATCCGTTTTTAGTAACTGTTAAAATTTCTCCATATTTTTTTGGTATTATTAATGATACCACTCTATCATTTTTATTTATTTTTATTCCTTTCACTCCTGTAGCTGTTCTCCCCATTTTTCTAACGTGTTTTTCCGAAAAATGTACTACTTTTCCTTGAGATGTAAATAGCATTACAGTGTCGTTTCCATTAGTTAAAGACACTCCAATTAATTCGTCACCTTTATTTAAATTTATAGCTATTATTCCTGAACTTCTTTGTTTTTTAAATTTAGTTAAAGATGTCTTTTTTACTATTCCTCTAGATGTTGCCATAAAAATATTATTATTTTCACTATATTCAGATACCGGAAGAATAGCTGTAATTCTTTCATCAAATTTTAAAGGTAGTAAATTTACAATAGGTTTTCCTCTAGTGTTTCTATTCGAACTTGGAAGTTGATATACTTTTATCCAATATATTATTCCTCTACTAGAAAAGCATAATATTGTATTGTGTGTGTTTGTTACTAATAAACATTCTATAAAATCTTTTTCTTTTATTTTTGCAGCTATTTTACCTCTTCCTCCTCTTTTTTGTGCATTATAATCTGATAGAGGTTGATATTTTACATATCCTAAATTAGATAAGGTTACAACTACATCTTTTTTTGTTATTATATCTTCTATGTTTATTCTAGAAATTCTATTTTTTATTTTTGTTCTTCTATTATCACCAAATTGTTTTTTTATATCTTGTAATTCATTTTTTATAACTGCAGTTAATTTTTTTTTGTAATTTATTATATTAGTAAGTTTTATTATTTTTTTTAATATTTTTTTATATTCTAAATATATTTTTTTACTTTCTAAATTAGTTATATTTTGTAATTTTAGATCTAATATTGCTATTGATTGTTTTTTTGTTAAATTATATTTTTTATCTAATATATTTTTACTATTTTTTTTATATTTTTTAAGTATTTTGTTTTTTTTTAAAAATATTTTATAAAAATTATTTTTTTTAATTTTCCACTTTTTGTTTAATAACATTTTTTTTGCATGTGATATATTTTTAGAATTTTTTATTATTTTTAATATATTGTCTATATTATTTATTGCAATTTCAAATCCTTCTAATAAGTTAGATCTTTCACAATTTTTTTTTAATTCAAATATACTTCTTCTTATAATTATTTCTTTTCTATGATATAAAAAAGCTTTTAAGATTTTTTTTAAAGATAAAATTTTTGGTTTTCCATTATATAAAGCAACCATATTAATACCAAAAGAAATTTGTAATTTACTTAATAGATATAATTTATTTAATATTATTTCTGCAATAGCATCTTTTTTTACTTCTATTACAATTCTCATTCCTTCTTTATCAGATTCATCTCTTAATGTACTTATTCCTTCTATTTTTTTTTCTTTTACTAATTCTGAAATTTTTTCTATTAATTTAGATTTATTAACTTGATATGGTATTTCTTTTACTATTATTATTTCTCTATTTGTTTTTTTATTTATTTTTATAAAACTTTTTGCTCTAATATATATTTTTCCTTTTCCAGTTTTATATGCTTTTTTTATTCCTTCAGATCCATATATAATTCCATATGTAGGAAAATCAGGTCCTGGTATTGATTTCATTAATTTTTTTAAAGAAATTTTTTTATTTTCTAAATACTTCAGGCATCCATTTATTACTTCTTTTATGTTATGAGGTGGTATATTAGTTGCCATTCCTACAGCAATTCCTGATGAACCATTTATAAGAATATTTGGTATTTTAGTTGGAAGAATTTCTGGTATTTTTTCTGTATCATCATAGTTAGAAATAAATTTTACAGTATTTTTGTTTAAGTCATTCATAAATTCATGCGAAATTTTTGACATTTTTATTTCTGTATATCTCATAGCCGCAGCAGAATCTCCGTCTATAGATCCAAAGTTTCCTTGTCCTTTTATTAACATATATCTTAAAGAAAATGGTTGAGCCATTCTTACTATTGCTTCATAAACAGCAGAATCTCCATGAGGATGATATTTACCTATTACATCTCCTACTATTCTAGCTGATTTTTTATATGGTTTATTATAATAATTTTTTAATACGTTCATAGCAAATAGTATTCTTCTATGAACTGGTTTTAATCCATCTCTTACATCTGGTAAAGCTCTACCTATTATTACAGACATAGCATAATCTAAATATGAATTTTTAAGTTCTTTTTCTATATAAACTTTTTTAACATGTTCAAAAATATTGCCCATATTTTTTCTCTTTTTTATATAGTTTTATATAATAAAAATATAATATAATTTTATTTATTTAATTAAATGTTAATATAATTATTTATTATATTTATATTTTTGTATAAAATATTTAATTAATATAATTGTATCTTTTTAAATATTTTTATCAATAAAGTTATTTATAATTTTATTATTACATTTATATTTTTAATTTTATGTTTTAAATTTTAATTTTTTAACAAAAAGTTGGTAAAATATTATGAATTCTGAAGAGAGAAATCTTATTAAAAATTTATTTAAAAAAATAGATAATATAGAAAAAAAATTTTCTAAAAAAGATAATGAAGCTAATGATTTAATTTTAGATTTGATGAAAAAAAATCCTAATTCTCATTATTATATTGTTCAATCTTTATTAGTACAAGACGAAGTAATATTAAGATTAAATAATAATATTATAGATTTAAAAAAAAAGATTGAAGAACTAAAAACTTTTAAGAAAAAAACTAAAAGAAGTTTTTTATCTAATTTTTTTAATTTTGATAAAAAAGATAGTCCAAAGAAAAATAATATTAACAATAATTCTGAAAATATAAATAATAAAGATAATAGTTCAAATTATGATTATAATCATAAACAAAGTTGTTTTTCAGGATATCAAAATAATGGTAGTTTTTTAGGTAATGCATTGCAAACTGCAGCCGGTGTTGCTGGTGGTATAGCTTTTGGTAATTTGTTAACTAGTTTGTTTCATTCTAATAGATATGATCAACCTATAATAAATGATGTTCATAACACAAATTTTTTTAATTTAGAAGAAAATTCTAAAAATAGTTTAGAAAGTAATAGTATAACTGAAGAAGATAATTTAGTAGACAATTCTGATATTTCTAAATTTAATAATTTAGATAGAAATAACTTTGAAAAAAATAATTTTGATGTTGAGAATAATGATTCTTTAGAAGAATCTGAAGAAAATTTTACAGAAAATGATTTTGTTTAATTATAATTAAAATTAATAAAAAAAAATAATTTTAAAATTTAAAACCAGCAAATATTTTTTTTATGCTGGTTTATTTTTTATTATTTTTTATTTTTTAAATATTTTTTTAAACCTTCTATAGATGGTTTTATTCCGATTTTATTTTTGTTCCAATTTGATGGACATACTTCACCATATTTTTTATGAAATTTTATTGCATCTATCATTCTTATAACTTCTTTAATATTTCTTCCATATGGTAAATCATTTATAATTTCATTTCTAATTATTCCATTATTATCTATTAAAAATGTTGCTCTTAAAGAAACCCCAGCTTCTGGATGCTCTACTTCATATAATTTTTGTATTTCTTTTTTTATATCAGAAATTATTGTATATTTTAATTCTCCAATTCCTCCATTTTTTATAGCAATTTTTTTCCATGTATAATGTGAATAAATAGAATCGCAAGATACACCTATTATTCTAGTATTTCTTTTTTTGAATTCTTCATATGAATTATTAAATTCTATTATTTCAGTTGGGCATACAAATGTAAAATCCATTGGCCAAAAAAATAAAACAGATATTTTATTTTTAATATATTTTTTAAAATCAAATTTTTCTATTATTTTATTATTTTTTAAAATGGCAGTAGAAAAAAATGTAGGCGCTTTTCTTGTAACTAATGTCATATTTTTCCTATAATTTTATATTAATTAATTATTATAAAAATTATTATCATTAATAATAATTTTATATTTAAAAAAGGTGTTAAATATGAAAAAAATTATAACATGGAAAAATATTTTAGATACAAAAAAAAAAAAATATTTATTAAAAATATTAAAATTTATAAAATTAGAAAGATGTAGAAAAATTATATATCCTTCTAATAAAAATATGTTTTCTGCATTTAAATATACTAGTTTTAAAAAAATAAAAGTAGTTATATTAGGTCAAGATCCTTATCATAATAAATGTCAAGCAAATGGATTAGCTTTTTCAGTAAATTATGGAGTTAAAATACCTCCTTCATTAAAAAATATATTTAAAGAATTAAAAAGAAGTATAAAATTTTTTAATTTTCCTAAACATGGAAATTTGTTAAAATGGGCTAATCAAGGTATTTTATTATTAAATACTATTTTAACTGTTGAAAAAAATAAACCAAATTCTCATAAAAATATTGGTTGGTCATATTTTACTGATACTATAATAAAAAAAATAAGTTTTTATAAAAAAAATGTAATATTTTTACTTTTAGGTAAAAATGCTCAAAAAAAAGTTGATTTAATAAATTTTAATAAACATTTTATATTAATTTCATCTCATCCATCTCCATATTCTGCAAAAAATGGTTTTTTGGGGTGTAATCATTTTTTAAAAATAAATAGTATTTTAACTTATCTTAAAAAAGATAATATAGATTGGAATTTATAAAAAATAATATTTTAATTTTTAAATTAATATATTTTTATATTTTTTTATTATTTTTTTTTATATTTTTGATTGATTTTAATATCAAATGTATGCCTTTGAGCATAGGATCATTTTCAATTTTTTTTTCTTTTATTTTTTTGTATATTTTTTTTATATCTTTTATTATTTTATTAATATTTTTAATAAATAGTTTTATATTTTCTTTTTTTATATTTTCTATTTTTTTTTTGTTTTCTTTTTCCATATTATCTATATTAGCTATTTCTCTAATATGTATATCATTTTTATATTTTTTTAAGTATATTATTTTTTTAAGATTTTTTACTATTTTTAAATTAATTTTTTTATTTTTTTTTATATATGATTTTATTTTTTCTTCATTTTTTATTTTTTTTTTTATTTCTTTATTTTTTATAATTTTTTTTTTCATAGTATTTATATTATTTTTTAATATTTGTTAAAAACATTTAAATATTAACATTATTTTGGAGCTGGCGGGATTCGAACCCGCGTCCAAATAACATTTTATAATATAGGTATTACATGTTTATTCTATTTTTTTTTTTTAAATTTTTAAATATATAGACATATTATAAAAATTATAGTTCATATATTTTTTTTAATAAAAAAATGAACATTTTTTATTAATATCTCTTTTTTTATGACCTTAATAATTTAATTTTAAAGAGAAAAAATTAAATAAAAGGGCTTTATTGGTTATTAAGCCGCTAAAGCGTATTTTGTTCTTTTTGCAAGTATTTTTTTTGGTTTTTTTACAAGATTTTTCCTATTCTTGACATGAACCTAAAATTTTAAAGTTATTTGTCAAATCCTAAAACAGCCCCATAATAAAATTATTATATTTTATTATTGCAAAAAAAAATATTTATGTCTATATCTTATTTTTAATTTTTTATATATAATTATCAAAAAATATTATTAAAATATAATAATTTTTATTATAAGATTAGTTAAATAAAAAATGAATACATTAGAAGAAATTAAAAGTCAAATAAAAAACAATAATATATTATTATATATGAAAGGAAGTTTAAATAATCCAAGATGTGGTTTTTCTGATCAAGCATCTAAAACAATATTAAAATATACTAAAAAATGTAAATATATAGATGTTTTAAAACATAGTGATATTAGAAGAGAATTACCTAAATTTTCAAATTGGCCTACTTTTCCTCAGTTATGGGTTAACGGAAAACTAATTGGTGGATGTAGTATTATAATAAAAATGGAACAAACAGGAGAATTAAAAAAAATTCTAGGAAAATAGTATAATACTATAATTATTTTTTTTTAAATAAAAAATTTTATTTTTTAAAGATATAACATTAAATTTTATATTTAAAATTTATTGTTATATCTATTTATTTTATTTATTTTTTTTTATAGGCCACCCCCCTAATTTTTTCCATTTATTTACTATTTTGCAAAATAAATTAGCTGTTTTTAATGCATCATATAAAGCTGAATGTGCTTTTTTATTGTCAAAGTATATCCCTATTTTTTTGCAAGATTTGGAAAGAACTGTTTGTCCAACAGCTAATCCACTTAAAGTAGCTGTATCAAAAGTTACAAATGTATGAAATGGATTTTTTTTAATTTTATTTCTTTTAATTGCAGACATAAAAAAATTTAAGTCAAATATTGAATTGTGTGCAACTATTATTCCTTTTTTACATTTTTCTAATTTTATTTTTTTTTTTACTTCTTTTAAAATATTTATTAAAGCATTTTTTTCACTTATAGCTCCTCTTAGTGGATTAAATGGATCTATTTTATTAAATTTTATTGAAGTTTCATTTAATACAGATCCTGTAAAAGGTTTTATATGATAATGAAGCGTTCTTTCTTTTTTTAACCATCCCAATTTATCCATTTTAAAAGTTATCGCAGCTATTTCTAACAAAGCATCTGTATTATAATTAAATCCTGCTGTTTCTATATCTATTACTACTGGATAAAAACTCCTAAATCTTTTATTTAATAAATATTTTATTTTTTTTGGTTCCATTTTTATAATCTTTTGATTTTAATTTTATTTATTTTTATTTTATAATAAATAAAAATATTTATTAAAAAGTTGTTTATATTTTATCATTTTTATTTATAATAAAAATATATTATTTTTTTTAGGATTTTTTTTCATGTTTAAACTTCCAGTTTTAAATTATTCATATAAAGCATTTGAACCATATATAGATGAAGAAACAATGTTTATACATTATAATAAACATCATAGAAATTATTTAGAAAATTTAAATATTATTATAAAAAATAATAATATTTCTTATAGTTCTTTAGAACACTTAGTAAGTTCTATTAATGAATTAGATTTAAAAGACATAAATAAATTAAAAAATAATGTTGGTGGTTATTATAATCATTTATTGTTTTGGGAAAACATAAAATTAGGAACTAATATAAACATTAAATTTAAAAAAATTATAGAAAAAAATTTTGTTAGTTTAAATAATTTTAAGTCAAGTTTTGAAAATGTTTCGTCTTCTCATTTTGGTTCAGGTTGGTCTTGGTTAATATTAAAAAAAAATAATTTATTAGAAATTGTTTCTACTAATAATCAAGATAATCCTTTAATGGGTAATTTTGTTTCCAATACATTTGGATTTCCAATTATTGGATTAGATTTATGGGAACATGCTTATTATTTGAAATATAAAAACGATAGAATCAGTTATATAAAAAACTTTTGGAAAATTTTAAACTGGGATATAGTTTTTAAAAGATATAAAAAATTTATAAAAAATGATTTTATATTATAAATTTATAATAAATATTATTATTTTTATTTTATTTAAAATTTTTTTTATAAGGAATTTTATTTTTGAAAAATTTTAAAATGATAGTTGGATTATCTAATCCTTTAAAAAAATATTATAATACTAGACATAATATTGGATCATGGTTTATAAAACATTTATCTAAAAAATTTGATGTTAAATTAAATATTAAAAAAAAATTTTATGGATATATTGGTTTGTGGAAATATTTTAATAATTTTATTTATCTTTTGATACCAAATATATATATGAATTTAAATGGAATTTCTGTTTATTCTACTTCTTCTTTTTATAAAATAAAAAGTGATAATATATTAATAATACAAGACGATTTGAATACTGCTATTGGAAAAACTAAATTTATTATTTCTTGTAACAATTATGGTCATAATGGAATTAAAAATATAATAAGTAAGTTTGAAAAGCATACTTTATTTAAACGAATTTGTGTTGGAATAGGAAGGCCTAGTAAAAATAATATAAGTTTATCTTCTTATGTTTTATCTAGTCCTTCTAAAGAAGAAAAAAAATCTATTATAAATTCTATAAATAATTCTATACATATTATAGAAAAATTTATAAAATTATAAATCATTTAATAAATATAAATTTTATTTTTATGTATTTTTTATTTTATATTTTTTAAATTAGAGAAACGTTAATTATGTCACTAAAATGCGGTATAGTAGGACTTCCTAATGTTGGAAAATCTATGTTTTTTAATATATTAACTAAATCCAATGTACCTTCAAAAAATTTTCCATTTTGTACTATAGATCCTAATATAGGAATTTCTATAGTTGAAGATAAAAGAATAGAAAGTATTTTAAAAATTGTAAAATCAAAAAATATTATAAAAACTTTTATAAAATTTGTAGATATAGCAGGATTAGTTAAAAATTCTTATTTAGGAGATGGGTTAGGAAATAAATTTTTATCTCATATAAAAAATGTTGATGCTATACTACATATAGTAAGATTTTTTAAAAAAAAAGAAATTTTACATGTAAATAATAAAGTAGATCCTATATATGATGTAAATTTAGTAAATACAGAGTTAGTACTATCGGATTATGAAGAATGTGAAAAATATATAAAATATTATAATAAAAAAAGTAATGAAAAAAATTTTGATTTAAATAATTATTTTTTAGAAACTTTAAATTTATTAAAAATTTGTTTAAAAAAATTAAAAGAAAATATTAGTATAAGAGATATAAAATTTGACAAAAAACAAAAAAATATTTTAAAAAAATTTAATTTTATAACTAATAAACCAGTTTTATACATTGCTAATATAGATATAAAAGATTTTATTTTATTAAAAGTAAAAAATAAAATTTTATTTAAAATAAAGAATTTTCCTTATAAAATTTTTCCAATTTGTATTAATTTTTACAATATTAATTATAATAAAATACATATAAAATATAATATTTTACTAAATTTTTTTTTAAAAGATATAGAAAATATAATTTGTGTTACATATAATTTATTAAATTTACAAACTTTTTTTACTGTAGGTACAAAAGAAATAAGATCTTGGACAATAAAAAAGGGCTCTACTGCTATTGATGCTGCTAATATTATTCATACAGATTTTAAAAAAGGTTTTATAAGAGCAGAAGTAATTTCTTATAAAGATTTTATATTTTATAAAGGAATAAAATTTGCTAGACAACATGGTAAGTATAGATTAGAAAGTAAAAATTATATATTGTCAGATGGTGATATTGTGCATTTTTTGTTTAATGTTTAAAATATTTTATATTTTTAAAGTTTCCTATCAAGTTTATATATTACTTGTTAGGAAACTTTATATTTTTATATTAAAAATTTTTTTAATAAAGAAAATTTTGGATCTATTGAAAATGATAAAGATTTAATTTTTTTTTGTTTTTTTACACTTTTAGATAATTTTATTTTTACTGGTATAATTTTTTCTACTGTACTTTTAAATTTTAAAGGATGGGCTGTTCCTAAAAATAGACCATATTCTCCGTTCTTTATTTTTTTTTTTAGAATATTATAGGCTACAGCTGCATGCGGTTCAGAAATATATTTTAATTTATATAATTTTTTTATACTTTTTTTAGTTTGTTTTTCAGAAACTTTTCCAAATTTTAAATATTTTGAATTTTTTATATTCCATTTATTTTGTTTAAATAATTCTATAACTCTATCCCAATTGTTAGGTATACTTATATCCATTGCATTTGAAATTGTAGAAATAGTTTTTTTTGGTTTCCATTTATTATATTTTAAAAATCTTGGAACTGTATCATTAGAATTTGTAGCAGCTATAAAATTTTTTATAGGAAGACCTATTGATTTAGCTATTAGTCCTGCTGTTATGTTTCCAAAGTTTCCGCATGGAACTGATATTATTAAATTTTTTCTATTTTTTTTTTTTAAAAGAGAAAAAGCTTCAAAATAATAACAAATTTGTGCTAATAATCTACTTATGTTTATAGAGTTTCCTGAATTTAATCCTATTTTTTTTTTTAATTTTTTATCATTAAATGCTTGTTTAACTAATTCTTGACATTCATCAAAGCTTCCATTTATAGATATAGTTTTTATATTTTTTCCAAGAGTGCAAAACATTCTTTCTTGTATTTTACTAATTTTTCCCTTTGGATATAGTATTACTACATTAATATTTTTCATTTTATAGAAGGCATTTGCTACAGCAGCTCCTGTATCTCCAGATGTAGCTGTTAATATAGTAACTTTATTTTTGTTTTTTTTTTTTAGAAAATATATTATTTGAGACATAAATCTTGCGCCAAAATCTTTAAAAGCTAAAGTTGGTCCATGAAATAATTCTAAGCAAGAAATATTATTTTCTATTTTTCTTATTTTAGGTAAAGTTGGTTCAAAGGATTTTTTTATTATATTTTTTAGATTTTTTTTTGATATTTCTTTTCCTATAAAAGCATTTAATATTTTATAACTTTTTTCAAAAAAATTCATTTTTAGTATTTTTTTTATTTTTTTTTTTTTAAAATATGGTAATTTTTTTGGAAAAAATAAACCTTGTTTTTCACATAATCCAAGTTTAACTGCTTCTAAAAATTTTATTTCTTTAGAAACACTTTTTAAACTGTATAATTTCATATTGTTTTACCTAATTATTATTGTTCCTTTATTGTTTACTTTGCATATTTTTACAAATCCTTTATTATTTTTTAAATAATTTTTTTCTAACCATTGTGATATTTTTTTTGCTATTTCCATATTATTACATATAGAAAAAACTGTAGGACCTGATCCAGATATTCCAAATCCAATTGAGCCTATTTTTTTTATTTTTTTTTTTATTTCTAAAAATTTTGGAATATATTTCATTCTATATGGTTCAGCTATTAAATCTTTTATAAATTTTATAGCTAATTGTTGTTGTGTAGAATATGAAGAATGAATAAATCCAGATAAATTTCTACTATGTTCTATGCATGTTTTTAAATTATATGTTTTAGGCAATATTTTTCTAGCTTGCAATGTAGACGTTTTTGTACCAGGCCATGCTACTATCCATATCCAATTTTTAAAAAATGGAATGGATTGACTAATTATATTTTTTTTATTTAATATTATTTGCAGTCCTCCTAGAAAACATGGAGCTACATTATCATAATGTATGTTTCCTGATATTTCTCCTTCTAGTTTACCCATTAATTTTAAAAGTTCTATTTTTGATAAAGGATTTTTACAAAATTCATTCATTGCAACTAAACTAGCAGATATAGAACATGCACTAGATCCAAGTCCTGAACCTATAGGCATATTTTTTTCTAATGTTATTAATACTGATATTTTTTTTTTTATTTTTTTGCAAAAGTATTTCCAACATTTCCATACAATGTTTTTATTAAATTCTTTAGGCAATTTTTTGGAAAATTTTCCAATATTTTTTATATCAAATTTTTTATATTTTTTTATTTCTATAGTATCTCCAAAATTTGAGTTATCTATTGGAGAAATTGCTAATCCTAATGTATCAAATCCTACACTTATGTTTCCTATAGTTGCTGGTGAATAAATTTTTATCATTATTATTTTCCATTTTACTATAATGCTATTCTTAATAAATCTGAAAACACTCCAGCTGAAGTAACTTTATTTCCTGCGCCATATCCTCTAATTATTAGTGGGGTTGGGCTATAATATTTACTATAGAATATAAAAGCATTTTCACCATTTTTTATATTATATAAAGGATCTGTTTTTTTTATGCTTTCTATTTTTACTTTACATTTTCCATTTTTTGATATCGAACCAACTAGTCTTAAAACTCTTTTTTTGTTTTTGGCTTTTATAATTTTTTTATTATAAAAATTTTTTAAATTATTTAATTTAGAAAATATATTTTTTTTTTTGATGTCTTTTATATTTATTTCTTTTGGTAATATTTTTTCTATTTTTATATCTTTCAATTCTAAATTATAACCAGCTTCTCTTGATATTATTAATAATTTTCTTGCTACATCTATTCCTGATAAGTCATCTATTGGATTAGGCTCTGTAAATCCTAATTTTTTTGCTTTTTTAACTGCTTCTACTATAGAATAATTTTCTTCTAATTTTCCAAAAATATATGATAATGATCCTGATAATATTCCTCTAAATTTTATTATTTTGTCTCCTGTATAAATTAAATTTTTTATATTTTCTATTATTGGAAGACCAGCTCCTACATTAGTTTCATATAAAAATTTTTTTCTATATTTTTTTAAATAATTTCTAATTTTTAAATAATAATTTATTTTGTCAGTGTTTGCTCTTTTATTAGAAGATATTATATTTAAACCATTTTTTATAAAATATAAATATTTTTTAGATATAGTTTTACTTGAAGTACAATCTATTATTATAGGATTTATTAAATTATTTTTTTTTATTTTTTTTATAAATTCTTTTATATTAAATTTATTTGTTTTTTTATTTATTAATTTTTTATATTGTTCTTTTGTTATATCTCTTTTTTTTATTATATAATTTTTTGAATTTGCTATCCCCAATATCTTTATTTTTATATTTATTTTTTTTAATTTGTTTTTTTGATTATAAACTTGGTATAAGAAGCTTTTTCCAACTCCTCCTATGCCTATTAAAAATATTTCTATTATTTTTTTATAATTAAAAATTTCATCATGTATAGATTTTATAGTTTTATTTAAAAATTTGTTCTTTATTATTATTGATATAGAATTTTTGGAATTTTCTAAAATTATTGAAATTATTTTTACATTAATTTTTTTTACAGAATAAATTATTTTATTTAATATTTCTACTTTTGTATTTATATCTTTACCTATAATAGATATTATAGAAAGATTTTTTTTTATTTTTATTTTGTATTCTTTATTTTTATTTAAATAATTTTCTAATATATTTTTTATATTTTTTTTTTCTTTATTGTTTTTATTAAAATGTTTTAAAATTGTAATTTTATTTTCATTTATTATTTTAGTATTAAAAATTTTATATTGATTTTCTTCTTTTAATGATTCTAATATTTTTTTTAATATATTTTTATTTATATTTTTTTTAAAAATTATTTTTAATATAGAAAAATTTTTTAAATAAGTTATACTTTTTACTGATATTTTTGAAACATTTTTTATACATTTTTTTTTTATAACTGTTCCTAAAAAATTTGGTAAATATGAATTTTTTATTATACATGGTATATTTTTTTTATATAAAGGATAAATTGCTTCAGGATGCATTATTTTAGCACCACATTTTGATAATTCTATTGCTTCTTCATATGAAATATTTTTTATATTTTTTGCATTTTTTATAATTTTAGGATCTGCTGTATAAATTCCACTTACATCTTTCCAAATTTCGCAACATTTTACATTTAAACAATATGACAAAATTGAAGCAGAATAATCTGATCCATTTCTTCCTAATAATGTTATTTCTTTTTTTTTATTTCCTGATATGAATCCAGGCATAAGTATAATTTTTTCTTTATATTTTTTTATGCATCTTAATTTTTTTTTGGTTTTTTTTATATTTATTTTTGCATTTAAATAATTTTCATTAGATATAATTTTATAAGATGGATTTATTATTTTAGAATTAACATTTATACTATTTAATATGTTATTCATTATTTCTACTGATATTATTTCTCCTTTACTAATTATTATAGCTTTTTCTCTTTTATTTATATTTTTTATATATTTTTTTTTATTTAAAATTATATTTATTTCTTTTATATGATTTTTTATTTTTTTTTCTATTTTTTTAAATTTAAATCTTTTTTCTATTATTGAAATTTTTTTTATTATTTTTATAATTTTTTTTTTTATTTTTTTAGTAGCAAAATTATTTTTGTTTTTTATACAATCTTTTATAGAGTAAATTAAATAATCAGTAATTTTATATGGTGCTGATAAAACTACACAAATTTTTTCTTTTTTACTTTTTTTTTTTAATATTTTAGAAATATTTATAAAATTTTTTGCATTATATAAAGAAGATCCACCAAATTTTAGTACTTTCACAATTTTATTTTTCCAATGTTTGTAATTATATTAATTATATATTTTTTTTTTAATAATATAAAAATTATATTATAAATTTTATTATAATAATATTTTAAATATTATTTTATAAGTATATTTTATTAAATTATATTATAAATATTTTTTATTTTATAATTTGTTTTTCTCTTATTTCTGATAATGTTTTACAATCTATACATAAGTTTGCAGTAGGTCTTGCTTCTAATCTTTTTATTCCAATTTTTATATCACATGATGCACAATATCCAAAATCATTTAATTCAATTTTTTTTAATGTATTATTTATTTTTTTTATTATTTTTATATTTCTAGCATTATTTTGCAATTTTAAATTGAATTCTTCTTCTTGAACTGCTCTGTCTATAGGATCCGGAAAATTTATTTGCTCTTTTAATATATTATTTTTTTCATAATTTATTTTTTTTTCTATATGATTTCTCCATGATTCTAATATTTTTTTAAAATGATTTATTTGGTTTTTATTCATATATTTTTCATTTTTTTTATTTTTATATGGATTTACTCTAGCAATAGATAATATGCTTAAAGAAGAAAATTTTTTTTTCTTAGATTTCATTTTATAACCTCTAGATAAATATTTTATTAAAGTTAATATAATAATTTTTTAATATAAAACATTTTTTATAAAATTGTATATAAATGTTACAAAAAATTATTAATAAAAATATAATACTTATATATTAATATTTTTCAACTTTTATTTTGGTAATTATATATTATGAGAATAGCATTAGGAATAGAATATGATGGTACTAGATATCATGGATGGCAAATTCAAAAAAATATTATAACTATTCAAAAAATTTTAGAAAAATGCTTATCTATAATAGCAAATGAAAAAATTACAGTATATTGTTCTGGAAGAACAGATTCTAAAGTTCATAGTTTAGGGCAAGTTGTACATTTTGATACAAAATCAATTAGAAAAGAAAAATCTTGGATATTAGGGACTAATTCTTATTTGCCTAATGACATATCTGTTATATGGGCTAAAGAAGTTCCATATAGTTTTCATGCTAGACATAGTGCAACATATAGACATTATAGATATATAATAAATAATAGTAGTTATAAATCTGTATTTTTTATAAATAATTTTTATAATTTTAAAAAAAAAAAATTAGATGAAAAAAGAATGAATGAGTCTGTAAAGTGTTTAATTGGTCAACATGATTTTTCTTCTTTTAGATCTAAAAATTGTCAGTCTACAGTTTCTATAAGATATGTATTTAATACTAAAGTATATAGAATAAATTCTTTTGTAATATTTGATATAATAGCAAATTCTTTTTTATATAATATGGTAAGAAATATAGCTAGTATTATTATAAAAATTGGATGTAAAGAAAAAAAAATATATTGGATAAAAGAATTATTAGTTGCTAAAAAAAATAATTTTTTATATGGACCATCAGATCCTTCTGGATTATATTTGATTTATGTAAAATATCCCAAATTTTTTAAATTTCCTAAATTTATTTATAAAAATATTATAAATATTTTTTAAAATTATTTTTTTAAAAATTTAATAAATTTTGTTATATATTATAATTTTTATATATTTTTAAACATTTTTTAAAAAAGTTTTTGTAATAAAATAATTTAAGTATAACATTTTTTTCTTTTAAAATAAAAATTTTATATTTTTTTAAAAAAAATTATATAATTTTATTATATAAGTTTTAAAAATATTAAAAATATAACTTTATTATTTTTTTTAAAATAATAATTTTTTATTATGAGAAATTTTATCATGTTAATAAAATTTTTTAAAAATTTGTTTAAAAGTAATAATGAAAAAATTTTAGAAGAAGTACATGTTTTATTAAATTTAATAAATGATATGGAAAAAAAATTTTCTAAATTTAGTGATAAAAAATTAAAAGAAAATACTAATAAATATAGAAATAAAATTTTTAATAAAAATTCTTTAAATAGTATATTACCTGAAGCTTATTCTACAGTAAGAGAAGCTAGCAAAAGAGTTTTAGGTATGAGACATTTTGATGTACAAATCATTGGAGGAATAGTATTAAATAATAGATCTGTTGCAGAAATGAAAACAGGGGAAGGAAAAACTTTAACTTCTACTCTTCCTATATATTTAAATTCATTATCTGGAAATGGTGTTCATGTAGTTACTATGAATGATTATTTAGCAAATAGAGATTATAATCAAAATAAAAAGTTATTTGAGTTTTTAGGAGTTAGTTCTAAATTAAATTTACAAGGAATGAGTATTAATATGAAAAAAATTGCTTATTCGTCTGATATTACATATGGAACAAATAATGAATTTTGTTTTGATTATTTAAGAGATAATATGGTTTTTTCTAATAGTGATAGAGTTCAAAAAAAATTAAATTATGCAATTTTAGATGAAGTAGATTCTATTTTAATAGATGAAGCTAGAACTCCTTTAGTAATATCCGGATCTTTAGGTTCTAATAAAAATTTATATAACAAAATAAATTGTTTAGTACATGATTTTATATTAGAAAAAAAAAAAAATGATAAAGACAATTTTGAAAATAGTAATTTTTGTATAGATAGAAAAAGAAAACAAATTTATTTAACTGAAAGAGGATTTTTAAGAATAGAAAATATTTTTATTGAAAACAATATTATAAAAAAAAATTCTTCTTTATATTGTTCTGAAAACATTATATTTTTTCAATATATAATAAATTCTTTAAAAGCTCATAATTTATTTTTTAAAAATATAGATTATATAGTAAAAAATAATAGAATATTAATAGTAGATGAACATACAGGAAGGATTTCTAAAAATAGAAGATGGTCTGATGGATTACATCAAGCTATAGAAGCAAAAGAAAAAATTAAAATTAATAATGAAAGCTGTACTTTGGCCTCTATAACTTTTCAAAATTATTTTAGATTATATAAAAAACTTTCAGGGATGACAGGAACAGCAGAAACAGAATCTGAAGAATTTGAATCTATATATAATTTAAATACTGTTATTATTCCGACTAATAAACCTATTTGTAGAAAAGATTTTCCTGATTTAATTTATATGACAGAAAAAGAAAAAATAAAATCTATTATAAAAGATATAAAGATGTGTATGAAAAATAAACAACCAGTTTTAGTTGGCACATCTTCTATTGAAAAATCAGAACTTATATCAAGTAAATTAAATAAATTAAAAATAAAACATAACATTTTAAATGCTAAATTTCATAGTAAAGAAGCAGAAATAATTAAGAAGGCTGGAATGTTAAATACTATTACAATCGCTACTAATATGGCTGGTAGAGGTACAGATATAGTATTAGGTGGTAGTTTTAATGATTTTTTAAAAAAAAATAAAAAAAAAAATAAATTTTGTGACAAGAAAAAATTATTTAAAATTTGGAAAAAAAATAAAAATATTATTTTGTCTTTAGGAGGTTTACATATAATAGGCGCAGAAAGACATGAATCTAGAAGAATAGATAATCAGCTTAGAGGTAGATCTGGTAGACAGGGAGATTTAGGTTCTTCAAGATTTTATGTTTCTATGGAGGATTCTTTAATTAAAATTTTTTTTTCTAACAAAATAGTTAATATTATAAAAAAACTTAATATTAAAAAAAATAAATCAATAAATAATATTTTTATAAATAATGCTATATATAATTCTCAAAAAAAATTAGAAAATTATAATTATGAAATTAGAGCTAAATTATTAGAATATGATGACATTGTAAATGAACAAAGACTTATATTTTATGATAAAAGAAAAAAAATATTAAAAAGCAAAAATATAACGAAAATAGTTTTTAGAATTTCTATAGAAGTTTTTAGTGTATTAGTAAATTATTATTTTAAAATGAAAAATAAAAATTTTTATAAAAATAAAAAAATGTTAATAAAATATTTGAAAGAAAATTTTAACATATTTTTATTAGATAAAAATATATTTATAGAAAAAAATATGTTTTATAATAAAGAAATTATAAACAATATTTTTAAATTTTTTAAAAAAAAATATTTGAGAAGAAAAATGTATTTTAATATAAAAGAATTTAATAAATTTGAAAAAACAGTAGTTTTAAAAGTGTTAGATAAATTTTGGAGAGAACATTTATATGATTTAGAACATTTAAGAAGTAGTATTCATTTAAGAGGATATGCTGAAAAAGATCCAAAACAAGAATATAAAAAAGAATCTTTTTTAATGTTTATTAAAATGATTAGCGCTATTAAAAATGAAATTATATCAATTATGAGTTTTTTTTCTTCTAAAAAATATTCCTTTAACTCTTTTATATTAAAAATTAATGATTTTTATTATAACAAATTATTTTTAGAAACTTCATTTAGAGAATTTATTAAAAAAAAAAATTTTTAAAAAAAAAGTAAAATAAAATTTTTATTTTTTTATATTTTTTATAATTTTTAAAACAATTATTTAAGTTAAAATATATGTTTATATATAGTTTTATTATTTTTTAAATTAATTATATTATATATTTTTCTTAAAGAAAAATATATTAAAATTTATATAAAAATTTTTATTAATATAAAAAAAATTTATAAAAAAATATTATATTTTCATATTTATAATTTTTTTTTTAAATTATAAAGTAAAAATTTTTATTTTTAAGATATATAAATTATAAATAAAATTAAGGTTATTTTATGTCAAAAAAATATAAAAATGATATAGATAAATTGGAATTAAATGAATGGGTTTTTTCTATAAAATCTTTTATAAATAGAAGGGGTGTGTCAAAATCTAAATTTTTATTAAAAAAAATTTTTAATACTTTTTCAAATTTTGGAATAAAATTAAATAATAAAAATTTTTTTTTAACAGATTATTTAAATTCTATATCTAAAAATAATGAAAAAAAATATCCAGGAAATCTAAAAATTGAGAGAAAAATTAGATCAGCCATGAGATGGAATGCTATTATTATGGTTGTTAGATCTTATAAAAAAAACTTAGAATTAGGCGGACATATTTCATCGTTTCAATCTTCTGCTCATATATATGATGTATGTTATAATCATTTTTTTAAAGCTAGAAATAAAAAATGTTCTGGAGATTTTATATATTTTCAAGGTCATATTTCTCCAGGAATATATTCTAGGGCTTTTTTAGAAAATAGGATTAAAGAAGAACAAATGAACAATTTTAGACAAGAAGTTAATAACAATGGATTATCTTCATATCCTCATCCTAAGTTAATGCCAAATTTTTGGCAGTTTCCTACAGTTTCTATGGGTTTAACTTCATCATTTGCTATATATCAAGCTAAGTTTTTAAAATATATAAATAATAGAAAAATAAAAGATACAACTTCTCAAAAAGTATATGCTTTTTTAGGAGATGGAGAAATGGATGAACCTGAATCAAAAGGATTAATTAACATAGCTTCTAGAGAAAAGTTAGATAATTTAATATTTATAATAAATTGTAATTTACAAAGATTGGATGGTCCTGTATATGGAAATGGTAAGATTATAAATGAATTAGAATCTTTTTTTTTAGGATCAGGATGGAAAGTAATCAAAGTTATCTGGGGAAGAGATTGGGATAAATTATTAGAAAATGATAGTTCTAATAAATTAATTAAATTAATGAATGAAACTTTAGATGGAGATTATCAGAATTTTAGATCTAAAGATGGATCTTTTATTAGAAAATTTTTTTTTGGAAAATATTCTGAAACTAAAGAGTTAGTAAAAAATATGACAGATGAAGAAATTTTTAATTTAAAAAGAGGAGGTCATGATTCTATAAAAATTTTTAATGCTATTTATAAAGCCAATATAACTAAAAATAAACCTGTTGTTATTTTATTTCATACAATTAAAGGATATGGATTAGGCTCAATAGGAGAAAGTAAAAACATATCTCATCAAATAAAAAATATTGATTTTAAAACTCTTTTAAAAATAAGAGACAATCTTTCATTGCCTTTAGAAAATGATGAAATAAAAAATTTATCTTATATAAAATTTAAAAAAGGTTCTAAAGAATATAATTATATTCATGAAAAAAGAAAAAAATTAGGAGGATATGTACCTTTTAGATTAAAAAAATTTACTGAAAAAATTGTTTTACCTAAAATTTCAGATTTTGAATCATTATTTGTTAAACAAAAAAAAAAAATTTCTACAACTATTTCTTTTTTAAAAATTTTAAATATTTTATTAAAAAATAAATTTATAAAAGATAGAATTGTGCCAATTGTTGCTGATGAAGCTAGAACATTTGGAATGGAGAGTTTATTTAGAAAAGTTGGAATATATAATTCTTTAGGACAAAAATATGATCCTCAAGATAAAAATGAATTTTTATTTTATAAAGAAGATAAAAAAGGTCAAATTTTACAAGAAGGAATAAATGAATTAGGAGCTGGATCTTCTTGGTTAGCAGCTGCAACTTCTTATAGTAATAATAATTTACCAATGATTCCTTTTTATATATATTATTCAATTTTTGGTTTTCAAAGAATTGGTGACTTATTTTGGGCTGCAGGTGATCAGCAAGCAAGAGGATTTTTAATTGGAGCTGTTTCAGGAAGAACTACATTAAATGGAGAAGGATTACAACATGGAGATGGTCATAGTCATATTCAATCTTTAACAGTGCCTAATTGTATATCTTTTGATCCTGCGTATTCTTATGAATTAGCGACAATTATTAATAATGGAATTACTAGAATGTATGGATATAAGCAAGAAAATGTTTATTATTATATAACTGTTACTAATGAAAAATATAATATGCCTAAAATTCCTAAAAATTCTGAATATGGAATTTGTAAAGGAATTTATAAATTAAAAAAATATGAGGGAAGTTTAGGAAATATTCAATTATTAGGATCTGGATCTATTTTAAATAGTGTATGTATTGCTGGAAAAATTTTATATAAAGAATATAATATATCTTCTGATATTTACAGTGTTACTTCTTTTACAGAATTAGCAAGAGATGGACAAGATTGTGATAGATGGAACATGTTGCATCCAAATAGTTCAGAAAAAAAAATACCGTATGTAACAAAAATTATGAATGAAAATCCTGCTATAGCTTCTACAGATTATATGAAATTATTTGCAGAACAAATAAGAAAATATGTTCCTTCTAAGAAATATATTGTTTTAGGTACAGATGGATTTGCAAAATCTGATAGTAGAAAAAATTTAAGACATTACTTTGAAATTGATGAGTTTTATATAGTTATATCTGCATTAATAGAATTATATATGATTAAATTAATAGACAAGAATATTGTTTTAAATGCAATGAAAAAATTTAAAATAAATCCAAATAAGGTTAATCCGCGTTTATAATAAGGGGTTTATAAGTGTATAAAAAAGTTAGAATTCCAGATGTTGGGAAAGAAAAATTAGAAGTTATAGAAATATTAGTAAAAGAAGGGGATTTTGTTAATAAAAAGCAAGATTTAATTACATTAGAAGGTGAAAAAACTTCTATTGAAATACCTTCAAAAGAAACAGGAATAATAAAAAAAGTTTTTATTAAGATTGGAGATTTAGTTAAAACAAATTCAAAAATATTTTTATTAAAAAAGAAAAATCAAAAAGAAAAAAAAGTACATAGAAATAATATTTTAAAGGTTAATAAAGAAAGAAATATATTTAATAAATATGATGAAATTTATACTAGTCCTATGGTAAGAAGATTAGCTAGAAAAAACAATATAAATTTATCTGAAATTAAAGGAACTGGTAAAAAAGGAAGAATATCTAAAGAAGATTTTTTAATATTTTTAGAAAAAAAAAATATTAATTATAAAAAATATTGTTCAAAAGATATTTTTGAAAAAAAATTTTTTTTTGAAAAATTTGGTAAAACAGAAAAAGTTAATTTAAATAAAATTCAAAAAGTTATTTCTAAAAATTTATGTAAAAGCTGGTTAACAATACCTCATGTAACACAATTCGATGAAATAGATATTACAAAATTAGAAGAATTTAGAAAAAATGTAAATTTAGATATTTTAAATAATGAAAATAATTCTGTTAAAATAACATTATTACCTTTTATTGTTAAAGTAATAGGATATGCATTAAAAAATTTTCCTAATTTTAATAGTTCTTATTCTGAAAAAAGTAATACTTTATTTTTAAAGAAATATATTAATATAGGAATAGTGATAAATTGTGATAGAGGAATATTTATTCCTGTAATAAGAGATGTTTTAAATAAAAGTATATTTGAAATTTCTATAGAAATATCTTCTTTTTCTAAAAAAGTTATGTCTAATTTTTTAAAAAAAAAAGATATGGAAGGTGGTAATTTTACTATATCCAATCTAGGTGGATATGGAGGAGGGCATTTTACTCCTATAATAAATTTTCCAGAAGTTGCAATTTTAGGAATTTCAAAATATATAAATAAAAATATTTTTTTAAATAAAAAAATTTTTAATATAATTACTCTTCCTATTTCATTAAGTTATGATCATAGAGTAATAAATGGTGTAGAAGCTGTGAAATTTATAAATTTTATAAAAAATGAATTAGAAAAATTTCATGGTTTTATAATAAAATAATTTTATTATAAGAAATATTTTTAATTTATTTAAATATATATAATTTAAAATATAAAAATTAAGAGAAAATGTTATGAAAGATTTAAATGTTAATACAGTTGTAATAGGAGGAGGTCCCGCTGGTTATTCTGCTGCATTTAGATTATCAGATTTGGGAGTACAAACTATTTTAGTAGAAAAAAAAAATTTTTTAGGTGGTGTATGTTTAAATAAAGGTTGCATTCCATCTAAATATTTATTACATATTTCTAAAATTATCGAAGAAGTAAAAAGTTTAAAAAAATTTGATATTAACATAAACATTAAAAATATTAATTTATTAAATATAATGTTAGAAAAAAAAAGAATAATAGAATCTTTAAGAAATGGTATAAAAAATATTTCTAAAAACAAAAATGTTAATATATTAAATGGAGAAGCTCATTTTGAAAGTAAAAATAGTATATTAATAAATTATGTAAAAAAAAATAAAAAAAATAGTAAAAGAATAAGTTTTAAAAATGCTATTATATCTTCTGGATCTATACCTGTTTTTCTTCCTGGAATTCCTTATAATAATGCTAGAGTATGGAATTCTACTGATGCATTAAATTTTTTAACAATTCCAAAAAATATGTTAATAATAGGTTCAGGAATTATAGGAATGGAAATGGCAACTATTTATAGTTCTTTAGGTTCTAAAATAGATGTTATAGAAAGATCCGAAAAATTTTTTCCTTTTTTAGATAAAGATGTAACTGAAATTTTTAAAAAATCTATATTAAATAAATTTAATTTATTATTAGGAACAAAAATTATTAAAATTTCTGAAAAAAAAGAAGGACTACTAGTTAGTTTAAGTAGTTTTAAAAATTTTAATAAAAAAAAAATGTATGATGTGATTTTAGTTGCTGTTGGAAGAAAACCTAATATAGAAAATTTAAAATTAAAAAATTTGCCTATAGAAGTTAACAAATTTGGAGCTATAAAAGTAAATGATAAGTTGCAAACTAACTTAAAAAATATTTATGCAATAGGTGATGTTATTGGATTTCCTATGTTAGCTCACAAAGGTTCTTATCAAGGGAAAATTGTATCTGAAATAATATATGGAAAAAATATTTATTATCAACCTAAAATAATACCTTATGTAATTTATTCTAATCCAGAAGTAGCTTGGGTTGGTATTTTAGAAAAAGAAGCTATAGAAAAAAATATAAATTATAAAGTTGCTAAATTTCCTTGGAAATTTTCTGGAAGAGCAATTTCTTCTGGATATAGTTTAGGATTAACTAAACTTATTTTTAACTCTGATACTAATAGAATTATAGGAGGAATTGTAATAGGATCTGGAGCTAGTGAAATTCTTGGAGAAATAAGCTTAGCTATAGAAATGTGTTGTGATGCTGAAGACATATCTTTAACTATGCATGCTCATCCTACTATATATGAAACTATATGTATGTCTTCAGAAATTTTTCAAAAAAAATGTATAGATTTTTAATATATTTTTTTTTAACTTAAAATAAAATTTATATTTTTTAATTTTTATATAAATATAAAAAAATTTTTATTTTTTTATTAATAAAAAATAGTATTATAAAAAATTTTACATGCATATTATTTTTGTTAAAATTTTATATTTTACAAATAATATATTTTAATTTTTTTATATAAATTAATATGCATGTATTTTATATTTTAAAAATATTATATATTTTTATTTTTTTATGTACTAAATGAAATTCCACAACTACATGTAGTTTTAGCATTGGGATTATTTACAACAAATTTTGATCCTTCTAAATTTTCTAAATAATCTATTTTCCCATTTTTTATATATTTAATACTTATATAATCTATTAATATTTTAATATTATTTTTTTTTATAATAATATCATTTTTTTTAATTTTTTTTTCTAATTTAAAGTTATATTTAAATCCGTTACATCCTCCACCTATTATATATATTCTAAAATATAATTTTTTTTTAGTAATTTTTAAAATTTTTTTTATTGAATTTTTTGTTAATTTTATATTATACATTTTACTGTTACTTAAAAAATTTGTTTAAATACAAAAATTATAAAAAATTAATTATACTTATATATAAAAAAGTTTTTGATAAAATATTTGTTATCATTTCATGATAATTTGTTATATATTCTATTTTTTCAAACATATTTTTCCTCTTTTTTTTTATATTTTATTTTTGTTATGATTTCTTAAAAAAGTTGGTATATCTAAATAATCTATTTTTTTATTTTTTTTTATATAATTTTTATTACTAATATTATTATTTTCTGTTTCTTTATTTTTATTTTTTTTATTAAAATATTGATTTTGATATTTTAATAACATTTTATCAGAATTTTTTTTTTTTGTATTATTAATGTTATAAATTTTTTCAGGAGATATTCCTGTTGCTACTATAGTTACTCTTAATTCTTCTTTCATTTCATCATCTAAAGATGTACCTATAACTACTGTAGCATTTTCTGAAGAAAAGTTTCTAATCGTATTTCCTACTATTTCAAATTCTTCTAATTTTAAATCTAAACCAGCTGTTATATTTACTAAAACACCTCTAGCTCCAGATAAATCTATATCTTCTAGAAGAGGACTTGAAACAGCCATTTCTGCTGCTTCTTCTGCTCTGTTTTCTCCTGAAGAAACACCAGTCCCCATTATTGCATAACCCATTTCTGACATCACAGTTCTAACATCTGCAAAATCTACATTCATTAAACCTGGTTTAGTTATTAGTTCAGCAATTCCTTGTACAGCTCCATTTAATACATTATTTGCAGCTCTAAATGCATCTAATAATGAAATTCCTCTATTTAAAACTTTTAATAATTTATCATTTGGTATCGTTATAAGCGAGTCAACATTTTTAGATAATTCTGTTATTCCTTGTTCTGCATATAACATTTTTTTTTTACCTTCAAAACTAAATGGTTTTGTTACTACAGCAACAGTTAATATTCCCATATTTTTTGATATTTCTGAAATTACAGGTGCTGCTCCTGTACCTGTTCCACCCCCCATACCTGCTGCTATAAAAACCATATCAGCACCTTCCATAGCTGTTTTTAATGACTCTTTGTCTTCTTTTGCTGAATTTTTTCCTATCTCTGGATTTGATCCGGCTCCTAAACCTCTAGTTATATTTTTTCCTATTTGTATAGTTTTTTCTACTTCTATTTTTTTTAAAGCTTGAGAATCCGTATTAACAGCATAAAATTCTACTCCAGCAATTTTTTCTTGTATCATATGTTCTATAGCATTGCCTCCGCCTCCTCCAACTCCAATAACTTTTATAACTGCTTCTTTTATAGAATCTAAATTTTCGAACATTTTTTTTCCTTATGTTTTTGTTATTTAATTATCCATTTATTTATTTTTTTAAAAATATTTTTTATAAAATTATTTTTTTTTTCCTTTTTACAAATTTTGTTATTTTTTTTTACATATTTTAATATTCCAACAGATGTAGAATATATAGGATCATAAATTTTTTTATTTTTGTCTTTTATATTTTTAGGTATAGCAATTCTAACTCTTGTTGAGAAAATTTTTTTTGCGCAATTTTTTAAAAACTTTATTTTAGCTCCACCTCCAGTAATTACTATTCCTCTTTTTATTTCTATTTCCTTTCCGGTTCGTTTATATATTTTTTTTTGTATATTTATTATTTTTAATTTTACTATATTTAATAATTCTATATATCTAGGTTCTATTACATCTATTAATCTTTGAGCATTAATATTTTTTATTATTTTTCCATTAGAATCTAATATATTATTATTTTTTATTTTTTCTAATATAGGAACTGTAGTACATCCATGATTTATTTTTATTTTTTCTGCTTTTTTGTATGATATTGAAAATGCATATGCTATATCATTTGTTACTAATTCACTTGCATATGGTATTACATGATTATATATAGTATATCCATTACAATATATACTTAAATCTATAGAATTACTTCCTATATCTATCATACATACACCAAGTTTTTTTTCTTCTTTTGTTAATACTGCTTCACTAGAGGCTATTCCTGAAAATATTAGTTTGTTTACTTTTATTTTACATTTTTCTATAGATTTTTTTATATTTTTATATATTTCCTTATGGCAAGTAATTAAGTGTACTTTACCTTTCATTCTCATTCCTGACAAACCTATTGGATTTTTTATTCCAGATCTTTTATCTATAGAATATTCTTGAGGTATTACGTGCAATATTATATGTTCATTATTTATTTTTATAGATTTAGCTGAATATATAACATTTTTTATATCTTTTTTTTTAATTTCTTTTCCAGATATTGGTATAATTCCTATTTCATTATGACATTTTATTTTTGCATGTGATATAGATAAATATGCTGATTTTATTTTTTTTTTAGACATTATTTCTGCTTTATTTATAGATTTTTCTATACAGTTTTTTATAGATTCTAGATCATATATTCCTTTTTTATTAATTCCCTTAGATTTGTTTTTTCCTATTCCTATAATTTTTATATTATTATTATAAATTTCTCCTATTAATGTAACTATTTTATTATGTCCTATTTCTATACTTGTAACTAATTTTTTTTCCATATTTTATGTCACTTTTATACTTTATTTTCAATTTTTAAAATTTTTATAATTTTTTTTGTTAAAAATATTTATTTTTTGAAAAATTTTTAAAAATTATAAATATATTTTTTTTTAACAAAATTATTTTTTAAAAATTTTGTGTTAATATTCTTTATATAAAAAATATTTTATTATTTAAATTTAATTTTATAATTATTTTATTCTTTTTAATTCTGCGATTCTTAATATAGCACTTCGTGATCTTATATTTTTTTTAACTTCTTTTTTACTAGGAAGTATTTTTTTAAATATTTTCAATTTTTTTTTTTCATCTAAATATTTTATTTTCTTATAAGTTATAGGTAGTTTATGAGGTATATTAATATTTTTACTATTAGATTTCATAAAATATTTTACTATTCTGTCTTCTAAAGAATTAAAACTTATTACTAATAACTTTCCTTTATAAGATAAAATTTTTAGTGAATCTTTCAAAATTTTTTTTATACATTTTAATTCTTTATTTATATAAATTCTTATTGCTTGAAAAGTTTTAGTAGATGGATTTATTTTTCTATTTTTTTTATAAACAATTTTATTTATTATTTCAGATAATTCTAAAGTTTTTTCTATTTTTTTTTTTTCTCTATATTTTACTATAGCCTTAGATATTTTTGATGCAAATTTTTCTTGTCCAAATTTTTTTATTACTTTAAATATATTTTTTTTATTACTATTATTTATCCATTTTTTTGCTGAAATTCCATATTTTTGATTATATCTCATATCTAAAGTTCCATTTAAATTAAATGAAAAACCTCTTTTTTTATTCTTTATTTGATTTGTAGAAAATCCAAGGTCTAATATAATTCCATCAATTTTTTTTATTATATTAAACTTTTTAGCATATTTTATAAGATTTTCAAAAGAATCATTTATAAATTTAAAATTTTTATTTTTTATTTTTTTAGAAAAATTTATACTATAAGGGTCTTTATCTAAAGAATATAAAAATCCATGTTTTCCAATTTTTTTTAAAATATTTTTTGAATGTCCTCCTGATCCAAATGTACAATCTACATATATTCCATTTTTTTTAATTTTTAAATTTTGTATTATTTCTTTTAATAAAACTGGTATATGATAATTTTTTTTAGACATATTTTTTATTTTTCATAGTTTTTATAAAAATTTTAATAAGTTTTTTATATATTATTTTTATAAAATTATTTTTTTACTATTTTTACTTTTAAAACATTTATTAATTTAAATATTTGTTTTTTTATTTTATTGTTTATATTTTTATATTTGTATAATTCTATTAAAACTTTTGATATTTTTTTATTATTTTTTAAAGGTTTGGCTTTAATTTTTTTTATATTATATCCTCTTTGAGAAAACAGACCTATTACTCTAGATAATACTCCTGATTTGTTTTCTAATAATATATATAAAATTTTTTTCATAAATTTTTCCTAACATTTTTTTAATATCATATTGTTCATACCTAATCCTTTTATTTGCATAGGATATACATGTTCTGAAGCATCTACTTCTATATCTAAAAATACTAGTTCTTTTTTAGTTTTTTTTAACGCATATTTTATTATATTATATAGTTCTTTTTTTTTATGTACCCTTATTCCTATATGACCATATGATTTTACTAATTTAGAAAAATTTGGTAATGATTTCATATATGATTGAGAATATCTGCTAGAATAGTTTATATCTTGCCATTGTCTTACCATTCCTAATACACTATTATTTAAATTTATTATTAAGATAGGTATTTTATATTGTTTGGCAGTAGAAAGTTCCTGTATGTTCATTTGAATGCTTCCATCTCCTGTTATACATATAACATTTTTTTTTGGAAATGCAAGTTTTACTCCAAGAGCGGCTGGTAATCCAAAACCCATTGTTCCTAATCCTCCAGAATTTATCCATTGTCTCGGTTTTTCAAAAGAATAATATAAAGCTGTAAACATTTGATGTTGACCAACATCAGATGCAATATATGAATTTCCTTTTGTTATTTTCCATACAGTTTCTATAACATATTGTGGTTTTATTTTTCTCGAAGATTTTTTATATTTTAAACTATTTATTTTTCTCCATGATTGTATTTTTTCCCACCATTTTTTTATATTATTTTTATATTTTTTTATTTCTAAAATTTTTATAATTTTTTTTATAACATTTTTTGCATCTCCTATAATATATATATTTGATTTTACAGTTTTAGATATTGATGTAGGATCTATATCTATATGTATAATTTCTGAATTAGGGCAATATTTAGAAATATTGTTTGTTGTTCTATCATCAAATCTAACTCCTATAGCTAATATTATATCAGAATTGTGCATAGCCATATTAGCTTCATAAGTTCCATGCATTCCTAACATTCCAAGACATTGTTCATGTCTTCCAGATATTGATCCTAATCCCATTAATGATGTAGTTATAGGAAAATTTAATTTTTTTAATAATAATAACAAATATTTACTAGATTCAGATGATATTATACCTCCACCAACATATATAATAGGTTTTTTAGATTTTTGTAATTTTTTAAATATTTTTTTTATTTTTTCTTTTTTTACTGTTTCTTTTTTATTTAATTTTATATTATTTTTTTTTATAAAAAAATATTTTTTTTTTATGTTATTAGATAATACATTTTTAGGAATATCTATTACTACAGGACCATGTCTACCTGAAGTTGCTATATAAAAAGATTTTTTAAATGTTTTATATATTTCTGAAGTATTTTTTATTAAAAAACTATGTTTAACTATTGGCCTTGATATACCTATCATGTCACATTCTTGAAAAGCATCATTTCCTATTAAAGAATAATCAACTTGACCTGATATTATTATTATAGGTATAGAATCCATATATGCTGTAGCTATACCAGTTATAGAATTAGTTGCTCCTGGTCCAGATGTTACTAAAGCTACTCCAATTTTTCCTGTAGATCTAGCATATCCATCAGCCATATGTATAGCTGCTTGTTCATGTCTTACTAATATATGTTTTATTTTGCCAATTCTTTTTATAGAATCATATATGTCTAGAACTGATCCTCCAGGATATCCAAATATATATTTAATTTTTTGTTTTATAAGAAATTTTACTACTATATCTGCGCCTAGCATTTTTTTTCCTTTATAATATATTATTAATATATAAATTTATATTTTTATAACAATATTTATTTTATAGATATTTTTATATTTAGTAAAAATTTTAATAATATTTTTTAATAAATTTAGTTTTGTTTTTTAAAATTGTTTTATTATTTTATTTAAAAATTTTTATATAATAATTTTTATTAATATTTTGTTATTTTTTTTAAATTTTTTAAAAAACATTATTATTAAATATTATAATACAATTTTATGAAGTTATTTTAAAATATTTTTATAGGAGACAATTATGATAAAATGTGTTAAAAATATTAAATTATATATTTTATCTATATTTTTTATTTTTTTAATTGTTTTTTTTAATTTTTCTATTTGTTGTGAAAATAAAAAAAATAATATATACGATAAATATATTCCTAGCTTGTCTAATACTATTGATAAAGTAATGCCATCTATAGTTAGTATAGATGCAGAAGGATCAAAATTTTTTCATAAAAAGAAAAATAAAAAAATTTACGATTATAATTTTAATAATACAAATAATAACATTAATGAAAAATTTGAAAAAAAATATTTTAATTCTTTAGGTTCAGGAGTTATAATAGATGCAAAAAATGGTTATGTAGTTACGAACAGTCATGTTATTAAAGATACATATCATGTAGAAGTTAAATTAAATGATGGTAGAATATATGACTCAGAAATAATTGGTTCAGATAATAACTCAGACATAGCATTAATAAAATTAAAAAAAGCAAAAAATTTAGTGGCTATAAAATTTTTTAATTCTGATAAAGTAAAAGTTGGAGATTATTCAATAGCTATTGGAAATCCTTATGGTTTAGGAAATACAGCAACTTATGGAATTGTATCTGCTATTGGAAGAAATGGTTTAAATATTGAAAATTATGAAAATTTTATTCAAACTGATGCAGCAATTAACAAAGGTAGTTCAGGTGGAGCCTTAGTTAATTTAAGAGGAGAGCTCATTGGTTTAAACACTGCTATTTTATCACCAAAAGAAGGTAATATAGGAATAGGTTTTTCTATACCTTCTAATATGGTAAAAAATTTAATAAAACAAATAAAAAAATATGGAGAAGTTCAAAAAAGAGAGTTAGGTATAATAGGAATTGAAATAAATGAAGAAATATCAAAATCTATGCATTTAAAAGTAAATAAAGGAATTTTTGTTAGTAAAGTAATTTCTTATTCATTGGCTGAAAATATAGGTATACATCCAGGAGACATAATAATTTCTTTAAACAAAAAATTGGTAAAAAATTTTTTTTCTTTTAAAGCAGATATATACTCTTTTCCTATTGATAAAAAAATAGAATTAAAATTAATAAGAAATGGCAAGATAAAAAATTTTTTAATAGAAGAAAAAGATTTTATATCATTTAATGTTAGTAGTAAAAATATATATAATAAAATACCAGGTTTGTTAATATCTATTACAAAAATAAATGGAAACAATATTATTAAAGTAAAACACGTAAAATTAAATAGTTATGCATATAAATATGGATTTAGAAACAATGATATTATAATTAATATAAATAATAATTATATAAATAATTTTTCTAAATTGGATAATTTTGTTTCTAAGAAAAAAAATATGTCTGTTTTTTATATAAAAAGAGGAAATAATAATATATATCTTTTTATGAAATCTTAAAATTTTTTGTTCTTCCGATAAAAATTTTTGTCAGAAGAACAAAAAAATATTTTTATAAAATATTTTAAATGTTTAAAATTTTCTTAAAATTTTATTTATTTTTGTTTTATTTAATGTTTTATAATCTACATTTTTCACTATCACTGCACAATATAAATTATGTGTTTTATCTTTAGAAGGAATAGATCCTGGAACTACAACAGAACCACTTGGAATTTTTCCATAACTTATTTTTTGTGTGTCTCTGTTGTATATTTTTGTACTTTGACCTATATATACTCCCATTGATATAACTGATCCTTTTTCTACTATTACTCCTTCGACTATTTCTGATCTAGCTCCTATAAAACAATTATCTTCTATAATTGTAGGATTTAATTGTAACGGCTCTAAAACTCCTCCTATACCAACTCCTCCTGATATATGTACATTGTTTCCTATTTGTGCACAAGAACCTATAGTAGACCATGTATCTATCATAGTATTTTTTCCTATGTATGCTCCTGTATTTATATAACAAGGCATAAGAACACTTTTTTTGTTTATAAAAGCTCCATATCTTACAGTAGCTTGAGGAACTACTCTAACTTTTTCTTTTTCAAATTGTTCATCGTGATAATCTGTATATTTTAATTTTATTTTGTCATAATATGTTGTTTCTAAACTATGAACTATTTTATTTTTTGAAATTATAAATTTTAATAGTATTGCTTTTTTTATCCATTCATTAGTTTTCCATGAATTTTTTACTTTTTCTGATACTCTTATAGATCCATTATCTAACATTTTCATTGTTTTATTTACAGCATCTATTAGATCTTTTTTTTTATTCTTTATTTTTATTTCTTCTCTTTTTTCAAAAGCATTTTCTATGATTTCTATTATTTTTTGCATAATTTTCTCTCATTATATTTTTTTAATTAAAAAAATTATAAACATTTTTATTATAACATTTTTTATTTTTTATTTATTAATATTTTATTTATCTTTTCATTTTTTTGAAAAGTTAAAATATTGCATCCTGAATTTGTAACTATTATAGTATGTTCATATTGTGCTGAATAGCTTTTGTCTACTGTTTTAACAGTCCATCCATCTTTACAACAATATACTTCTTTATTTCCAAAATTTATCATAGGTTCTACAGTAAATGCCATACCTTTTTCTATTATTGTTTCTTGTCTTTTGTCATAATGATGCAATATTTGTGGATTTTCATGAAATTTTTTTCCTATTCCATGACCACAATATTCTTCTACTATAGAAAATTTTTTTTTTGATATATATTTTTGTATATTTTTACCTAATTTTGAAATTTTTATACCTGGCTTTATTAATTTTAAAGCTATATATAAACTTTTTCTTGCAGATTTACATAATCTTTTATATTTTTTATTTACTTTTCCAACCATAAACATTTTAGAAGCATCTCCATGATATCCATTTTTTACTACAGATACATCTATATTTACTATATCTCCATTTTGTAATTTATATTTATTTGGTATTCCATGACATACTATATTATTTACAGATATACAAGTAGATTTTGGAAATCCTTTATAACCTAGACATGCTGGTATTGCTTTTTGTTTATTTATTATGTAATCGTGACATATTTTGTCTATTTCTTCAGTTGTTATTCCTATGCTTATATATTTTTTTATCATTTCTAAAACTTTTGCAGTTAATCTTCCAGATATTCTCATTTTTTCTATTTCTTCTTTAGTTTTTATTTTTATTTTTTTCATATTATAATTGTTATTTTATTTAAAAATTTATTTTAATTTATAATATAATATAAAGTAAGTTTTACAAAAATTTTTTAAATTTATTATTTTTATATAAAAAAATAGGAAAATATATTTTTATGAAAACTATATCTATGAAAGATATGATAACTTCTGGAGTTCATTTTGGTCATCAAACTAGATATTGGAATCCTAAAATGAAACCGTTTATTTTTGGATCTCAAAATAAAGTTCACATTATAAATTTAGAAAAAACTTTACCATTATTTAATAATGCTATTATAGAGTTAAAAAAAATGTGTAGTAAAGGAAATAAAATTTTATTTGTTGGAACTAAAAAAGTAGCTTCTAAAATAATAAAAAAAACTGCTGTTTCATGTAAACAATTTTATGTAAATAATAGATGGTTAGGTGGAATGTTGACAAATTGGAAAACGGTAAGACAATCTATTAAAAGATTAAAAGATTTAGAATCGGAATCTTTAGATGGAACTTTCAAAAAACTTACAAAAAAAGAAGTATTATTAAAAGTTAGAAAACTTAAAAAGTTAGAGAGTAGTTTAGGCGGAATAAAAAATATGGGTGGTCTTCCTGATGCATTATTTGTCATAGATGCTGATTATGAAAAAATTGCTATTTCTGAAGCTAAAAATTTAGGTATTACAGTTTTTTCAATAGTAGATACTAATTCTAGTCCTGATGGAATAGATTTTATAATTCCAGGAAATGATGATTCAATAAGATCTATAAAGTTATATTTAAATGTTATAAAAGAAGCAATATGTGAAAAAGAAAATCAAGTTATAAAAAAAATATAATTTTTTATATAAAATAAAATCTATAATTTAATTTTGTATATTTTAGGAAAGAAATTTATGAAAAATGTTTCTTATAGTATAATTAAAAAATTGCGAAAAAGAACTGGAATAGGCATTTTAGAATGTAAAAATGAAATAATAAATACTAAAGGTAATATAAAAGAAGCTATTTTTAATTTAAGAAAAAGAGGAATTATAAAAGCAGAAGAAAAAAAAATAAATAAAACTAACAATGGTATTATACTTTCTTCTATTAAGAATAATTTTGGGGTAATATTAGAAATAAAATGTCAGACAGATTTTGTTTCTAAAAGTGAATATTTTAAAAAATTTGGAAAAAAAATATTAAAATATTCTATAAAAAATTTTTGTAAAAATATAAATAAAATAAAAAAAGTTTTTGAAAAAGATAGAATTAAACTTTTAAATAAAGTTAATGAAAATATTTTAATTAATAGATTTTATTATATTTCAGGAAAAAATATTTATAGTTATGTTCATTGTAATAGAATAGGAGTATTGATATCTGCATATAGTAAAAATAATTATAAAAATTTTAATATAGATGAAAATATTTTAAAACAAATTGCTATGCATATAATAGCTAAAAAACCTAAATATTTGACATTTAAAGATATTCCTAAAGAAACTATTGATAAAGAAATTATAATTCATTCAGAATTGACTAAAAAATTAAAAAAGCCTGTAAAATATTTTAATATAATAGTAAAAGGAAAAGTCAAAAAATTTTTTTCTAAATTAATTTTAATGGAACAAAATTTTGCTATAGATGAAAAGAAAACTATAGATCAATTTACTAAAGAAAATAATATTGTAATAGAAAATTTTATAAGATTAGAGATTTAAAAAAAAAATATAAATTTAAAAATTTTTAGAAGCTGTTAAACAGCTTCTATAATATTTTTTCGTTAATTAATATTTTATATATTTTTATATAAAAAAGTATATAATATATTTAAATATTTTCTATATTTTTAAAAATATTTTGTTGAGGTATATTTTGATTAATTATGCTAAAAATTATGCTACAAAAAAAATGATTTTTTGTATTGATTGTTTTAAAAAAAAAGTAGATTTAATAAGAGCTGGTGTAGCTAATATTTCTCTTATAGAAAATATTAAAATAGAATGTTATGGAAAAAAAGTTTTTTTAAATAAAATTTCTAGAATTATTGTTCATAATAATAGAACTTTAAAAATAAATTTGTTTGACGAATCTTTAAAAAATAATGTAATAAATTCAATATCCAAATCTAATATTGGTTTAACTTCTTATGAACAAAATAATAATATATTTGTTTCTGTACCTTTTTTAACTAAAGAAAAAAGAATTCAATTAATAAAATTTGTTTATAAAGAAGGAGAAAATGCAAAAATTGATATTAGAATAATTAGAAGAGATATTAATACAAAATTTAATAATATGTATTTAGATAAAAAAATTAATAAAGATGATAAATATAGAATAGAAAAAATAGTACAAAATATAACAAATGATTTTATAAAAAATATTGATTGTATATTAACTTCTAAAAAATTTGATTTAGAAAATTCTTAATAGTGTTTATTATATAATATATTTAAAAATATTTTAATATTTTTTAAATATTTTGTTTTAAAAAAAATGTTTAATAATATATTATTTATATATTTTATTATATATTTTAAATTATTAAAATGACAAATTATAAAAATCTTTTAAGTTTTTCTCCATATAAAAATCCAATGTTGTTAATAGACAAGATAATGTATATTAAAGAAAATATTTTTATTAGATCTTTTAAAACAATTAAAAAAAATGATTTTTTTTTAAAAAAACATTTTTTTAAAAATATAAATTCAGTTTATCCAGGTGTTTTAATTTTAGAATTTTTGCATCAATCTTCTTTAATGTTAATTTATAAAAGTGAAAAGTTTAATAATTATAAAATGTTTTATTTAGCTAAAATAAAAAATGCAAAATTTTTTTTTCCAATTTTATATAAAGATAATTTGTTTGGAGAAGTAAATGTTGTAAAAAAAGTTTTAAATATGTACATATTTGACGGAAAGGTAATTGTAAAAGACAAAATTGCATGTATTTCAAGATTTTCATGTATTATAAAGTAATTTTTTAAAAATATTTTTGTTTAGAGACATTATGAAAAATTTTAAATTTGTTCATTTAAACTTAAGATCAGATTATTCTATTACAGATGGATTTAATAAACCAAAAAATTTGTTGAAAAAAGCTTTTGATTTAAATATGACTGCTTTAGGTATAAATGATTTTGGAAATATGTTTGGAATATTAAAATTTTATAATATTTCTCATTATTATGGTATAAAACCAATATTAGGAATTAGCTTAAAAATAAAGTTTTCAAATGAATATGTTAAAGTAATTTTATTTGCTAAAAATTATTTTGGTTATAATAATTTAATTATAATATCTTCAAAATTACAAAAAAATAATTTATATAAAAAAAAAAAAATAAATTATATTAATTCAAATTTTTTAAAAAATAATTCAGAAGGTTTATTATTAATAATAAATTTTGATTTTTTTTATAAATTTAAAAATTATTTAGAAGAAAAAAATACTTATATTTTAGAAAAATATTTAAATTTTTTCAAAAAATATTTTTATGATTCTTTTTATTTAGAAATAGTTAGAATAAAAATGTTTAATGAAGAATTTTTTATACAAAAAATATTAAAAATTTCTTATATTTATAATATACCGGTTGTAGCTACTAATAAAGTAGTATTTATTAATAAAAGTGATTTTTATGTTCATAAAATAAGAGTGTGTATAAGTAAAGGAATATCTATATCTAATATAGATAACAATTATAATTATACTAAAAATCAATATTTTAAATCTGAAAATAAAATGTTAAACTTATTTTCTGATATATACGATTCAGTTAAAAATAGTGTTGAAATATCAAAACGTTGTAATGTGATTTTTTCTTATAAAAAATATTTTTTACCAAAATTTTTAAAAAATAATTTATCTTCTGAAAAGTTTTTAATAAAAAAATCATATTATGGTATGAAAAAAAGATTAAAAACTATTTTTTATAAAAAAAAAATAAATAAAAATATTTTAGAAAAATATTATAAAAGATTATCTTATGAATTAAAGATAATAAATAAAATGGGTTTTTCTGGTTATTTTTTAATAGTAATGGAATTTATACTATGGGCTAAAAAAAAAAATATTCCAGTTGGTCCTGGGAGAGGGTCAGGTGCTGGATCTTTAGTAGCTTATGCATTGTTTATAACAGAAATTAATCCTATGGATTTTAATTTATTGTTTGAAAGATTTTTGAATCCAGAAAGATTATCTATGCCTGATTTTGATATAGATTTTTGTATGGAAAGAAGAGATGAAGTTATTAATCATATTGCTAAAGTATATGGAAAGGATTATGTTTCTCAAATAATTACTTTTGGAACCATGTCTGCAAAATCTGTTATAAGAGATGTAGGAAGAGTTCTTGGTTATCCTTATGGATTTATAAATTATATTTCTAAATTAGTTCCAATGAATTTTAGAATTACTATAAATGAGGCGTTTCAAAATCAAGAAGATCTAAAAAAATTGTATGAAAAAGATATAGATATAAAAACTATAGTAGATATATCTAAGAAATTAGAAGGAGTAGTAAAAAATGTAGGTAAACATTCAGGTGGAGTAATAATATCTCCTAATAAAATTATTAATCATGTTCCTTTATGTTTTGACGAAGATTGTAATAATTCTATAACACAATTTGACAAAAATGATTTGGAAAAACTTGGATTAATAAAGTTTGATTTATTAGGATTAAGAACTTTAACATTAATACAAAGTACTTTATCATTAATAAAAAAATCTAATTTTAATAAATTTATAAAAATAGATATAAATAGAATAGATTTAACTGATAAGAAAGTTTTTAAATTATTCAAAAATGCTAATACAATAGCTATATTTCAATTAGAATCTAAAGGAATGCAAAGTTTAATAAGAAAAATGAATCCTAATTCTTTTGAAGATATAATTGCTTTAGTTGCATTGTTTAGACCAGGCCCATTGCAATCAGGAATGGTTAAAAATTTTATTGACAGAAAAAATGGTATAGAAAAGATATATTATCCTGATAAAAATTGGCAAGATATTTCTTTAAAGCCAATTTTAAAGTCTACTTATGGAATAATTTTATATCAAGAACAAGTAATGCAAATAGCTCAAATTTTATCTGGATATACTTTAGGAAACGCGGATATTTTCAGAAGAGCTATTTCTAAAAAAGATCCAAAAGAAATGAAAAAGCAAAGAGATTTTTTTAATAATGGAGCAGTTAAAAAAGGAATAAATAAAAATTTTTCTTCAAAAATTTTTGATTTATTAGAAAAATTTGCTGGATATGGATTTAATAAATCTCATTCTACTGCATATGCTATGATAACATATCAAACAATGTGGCTAAAAACATATTATCCATCAGAATTTATGTCATCAGTAATGAATGCAGAAATAGATAAAACAAATAGATTAGTTATTCTTATAGATGAATGCAGAAGGATGAAGATAAACATAATTTCTCCTAATATAAATTATAGTTTTTATAATTTTAATGTATATAAAAATAATATAATATATGCTTTAGGAGCTATTAAAGGAATAGGAATGTCTTCTATAAAAGTTATATTAAAAGAAAGAAATAAAAATGGTATTTTTAGAAATATATTGGATTTATGTATAAGAACTTCTTGTAAAAAAATTACTTTTTCTATACTAGAAAAATTAGTATTTTCTGGATCTTTTGACTGTTTTAATTTAGACAGATTTGTTTTAAAAGAATCTTTAAAAAGTATAATGAAATTGTCTATTCAATATATTAAAAATAAAGATTTTATTAAAAATAATTTGTTTAATAATATATATGAAGATTATAATAATATAATAAAATTTAAAAAAAAATGTTTATTAAATTTTACTGAAGAAGAAAAAATTAAAAAAGAATATTTGTCTTTAGGTATGTATTTGAGTTTACATCCTGTTACAAAGTATTTAAAAGAAATAAAAAAATATAAAAAAATTATAAGAATAAGAAAAATATATAAAAAATGTTTTTTGAATAAAACAGTATCAATTTTTGGGATAATAAGTTCTTTTAGAAAAATTATATCTAAAAACAACAATAAAATTATATCAGTTATTTTAGATGATTGCTTCCATAAAATAGAAATTATATTTTTTAAATTTTTTAAAAATAGATATAAACAATTTATACAAAAACAAAAATTTATATTTATAAAAGGAAAAATAGTTTTTGATAAATTTTTGAATAAAATTAGAATAATAGCTATTAAATATAATAATTTAGAAGAATTAAGAAATAAATATTTAAATAAAATTATAATATTTATAGATATTAATATTTTAAAAAAAAATATTGAAAAAAATGTTTTCTCAATAATTAAAAAATATAATTATGGAAATTTATGTATAAAAATTTATAAAAATAGTTTTAATAATTTAAAAAAATATTTTTTGGTAAAAAGTTGTTTTGTTTTTCCTAAAAATGAACTTTTTAATAAATTAGAATTATTTTTAGGAAAAAATTTTTTTAAAATTTTAAAAAAATAATTTTTTTTTTATCATTTTTTTAATTTTTTTTATAGATATTAATTTTTTTATGTTAGATATTCTGTTTCTATATTCTATATATTTTTTTTTCAAATTTATTTTATTAATAATAATAATATGGGTTATTCCAATTAGTTCTGATTCAAAAAACATTTGTCCTGGAGAAATTTTTCTATCTTCTATTATTACTTCTATATTATTTTTTTTAAATTTTTTATAAATAATTTCTGAAATTTTATTTACTTTTGTTTCTTTATGTTTATTTATAGGTAATATAATTACTTTAAATGGAGAGATTTTTGATGGCCATATAATTCCATTTTTATCATAGTTTTGTTCTATTATAGATGGTATTAGTCTACTAATTCCTATTCCATAACATCCCATTTTTATAATTTTTTTATTTTTTTTTTTATTTTCTATAAAAAAATTAATTTTTTTAGAATATTTTTTTCCAATTTGAAATATATGAGCTATTTCTATACTTTTTTTTATTTTATATTTTTCTTTCCATAACATATTTTTTTTTATTTTTAAAAATTTTAATTTTTTATTTTTATTTATTTTTTTATATATATAAAAACTTTTTGTTTTTAATATTTGTGAATCTATTATAATATTATTTTTTTTTTCAAATATATTATTTGAACTTTTTATTTTTTTATAAAATTTTTTTATATTTTTTTTTTCTTCTAACTGAATTGTATTATCTTTATAATATTTTTTTATTTTTTCTATATCTAAAGTAAAATCTTTATTTATCATTGCTATTATATAATTTTTATTTTTATTAGATTTTATTAAAAATATTTTTATAAAATTATTTATTTTTTTTAATATTGTATTTTTATTTTTTTTTACTATTTTTTTTATGTATATTTTTTTAGCAATGTTATTTTTATTTGATATTAATATATTATTTTCTCCATATTTAGAAATTGAATGAAATTCATGAGATATGTTTCCTCCCATTTTTTTTGATTCTGTTTTTATTACATAAAATTTTATTTTTAAGTAATTGAAAATGTTTATATATGATCTATAAATTTTTAAATACGTTTTTTTCATAGATTTATTTTCTATGTGAAATGAATAAGCATCTTTCATAATAAATTCTTTACATCTTATAGTTCCTGCTTTTGGTCTTATTTCATCTCTATATTTTGTTTGTATTTGATAAAACATTATAGGAAATTTTTTATATGATTTTATTTCTTTTGAAAATATATATGTTACAATTTCTTCATGTGTAGGAGAAAGTACAAAAAATTTTTTTTTTCTATCTATTACTTTAAATAGTTCATTTCCAAAAATTTTTTCTCTTCCACTTTTTTTCCATAATGATAAAGGTTGTAAAACAGGCATTATTATTTCCATAGCATTATTTCTTTCCATCTCTTCTCTAATTATTTTTTCTATTTTTTTTATTATTCTTACTCCTAAAGGCAAAAAAGTATATATTCCAGATGATATTTTTCTTATTAATCCTGATCTTAACATCAATTCATTTATATTTGTTTTCTTTTCATGTTTTTTTCTTCTTATAAAAAATATATATTTACTAGTTCTCATTTTTTTTCCTATAAAATTTTTATTATATAAATTTTGTAAAAAATTTTATATATATTTTAAAATATTTTAATTATATAATGTTATTTATATAATATAAGTTTTAAATTTATTATAATATAATTTTGGGTTAATTATGTCTGAAAATAATTTTGATGAAGATAAAACTGAAGATCCATCTGAGCATAAATTAAAAAAGGCTGAATCAGAAGGTAAAAGAATAAATTCTAAAGAATTAAATTTTTTATTATTTTTATTTATAAATTTTTATATTTTTTATATATTTAAGAATGATATTTATTATAATTCTATAAATTTTTTTATAAAAAGTTTTAAATTTGATATTTTTTCAATTAAAGAAAATGTTTTTTTAAATTTAACATATTTTATAAAAGAAAAAATATTATATTTTTTATTTTATTTATTATTACCTTCATTAGTTAACATATTAATATTATTTTTATATGGAAAAATAAGATTTAATATACAAAATATAAATTTTAATTTTAAAAATTTAAATATATTTAATAGAATTCAAGAAAAATTTTCTTATAATATGTTTTTAGAATTAACTAAAATATTAATAAAGTTTTTTTTTATAATATTAATTTTTTCATTTTTTATTTATAAAAAAACTTTTGAAATATTAAATATTTTTTTTATTAATGATTATAATGTAAATATTTTTTATTTTTTTAAAACATTTATTTTTTTTTGTTTAGTTGGAATGTTTTCTTTTATACCAATATCTATTATAGATTTTTATTTAGAATATAATAGTTATTATGAAAATTTAAAAATGTCTAAACATGAAATTTTAGAAGAATTTAAAAAAATAGAAGGAAATCCAAATGTTAAAAATATTTTAAATAGAAGAATAAAAGAAAAATTTAACATTTTAAAAAATTATAATATTTCTAAATCAGATGTTATTTTATTAGATTATTCAAATCATTTTTGTATTGCTATAAAATATGATAAAAATACTATGAATGCACCTAAAATATTAAGAAAGATTTCTAAAGAAGAAATACATAATGTAAAAAAAATTGCATCATTAAATATGATACCTATTCTTAAAAATACTGAAATTACTATGAAATTACATAAATATGGAAAATCAGGGAAATATATACCAGAAAAATTATATATGTCAATTGCAGAAGTTATAAATTGGTCATGGAAAATGAAAAAATGGATGTTGTCAGGTGGTAAAAAACCAATATTTAATAAAAAAATATAAATTAATTTTAAAAATTTAGAGATAATAAAATATGATATTAAATTTTTCAATGTTTAAAAATATTTTAAAAGATATTAAAAAAATTAGTTGGAATTTATTTTATGCTCCAGCAACATTATTAATGTTGCTATCTATGATAATATTACCATTACCTACATTTTTATTAGATATATTTTTTACTTTTAATATAGTTTTATCTATTATGATTCTTTTATCTTCTATGTTTACAAAAAACATAATAGAATTTATTTCTTTTCCTACTATATTGTTATTTTCAACATTACTAAGATTATCATTAAATATAGCTTCTACTAGAGTAATATTAATAAATGGTCATCTTGGATATTCATCTGCTGGAAATGTTATAGAATCTTTTGGACATTTTTTAGTAGGAAATAATTTTTTTACAGGAATAGTAATATTTATAATATTAATTATAATAAATTTTATAGTTATTACTAAAGGATCAGGAAGAATAGCTGAAGTTGGTGCTAGATTTGCATTAGATGGAATGCCAGGTAAGCAAATGTCTATAGATGCTGATTTAAGTTCAGGTATAATAGGTGAAAAAGAAGCAATAAAAAGAAGAAAACAAGTTTCTCAAGAATCTGATTTTTATGGTTCTATGGATGGTGCTAATAAATTTGTAAGAGGAGATGCAATAGCTGGAATATTAATTATGTTTATAAATATAATTGGTGGTATATTAGTAGGAACTATACATCATAATATGAATTTTTATAGAGCTTTTGAAACTTATTCTCTTTTAACTATAGGTGATGGATTAGTTGCTCAAATTCCTTCTTTATTAATATCCACTTCTGCTGGAGTTATGGTTACTAGAATAAGTACTAACAAAAATATAAGTGAACAAATTATTAGTCAACTCTTTAATAGTTTTAAAGTATTTTTTTTTAGTAGTGTTGTATTATTAATTTTTGGATTAATACCTGGAATGCCTAACATAATCTTTTTATTTACATCATTAGTTTTATTTATGTTTGGAGCTATTTTATATTTTAAGGACGATTCATTTAATAAATTAAATATTAAAAAAATTTATAAATTTAAAAAAAAATTAAAAGATGTATCTTGGAAAGACGTTGTAATAGAAGATACTATAAGAGTAGAATTAGGAAAGGGTATATTTAGTTATTTAGACAAAGTAGAAAAAAATAATATGATCAAGAAAATTCAATTTATTAGAAAAAATTTTGCTAATAAAATTGGTTTTTTACCATCTTATGTAAACATAAAAAATAATTTTTTATTAAATGAAAATGAATATGTAATATATATAAAAGGAGCAGAATTTTATAGAGGTGAATTATTTTACAATTTAATTATGATAATTGACAATAATAAAAAAATTAAAATTTCTTTTCCTTATATAAAAAAATGTTTAGATCCTATATATAATATGAAATCTTTTTGGATAAAAAAAAAATATGAAGAAGAAGCTAAAAAAAATGGTTTTACTGTTATAGATTCTTCTTCTTTATTAGTTTCAAATTTGAATAATATTTTAAAACAAAATTTAGATGAACTATTAGGTTGTTATGAAACACAACAATTGTTAGAAAATTTAAATTCAAAAATACCTAAGTTAATAGATGAATTTATTCCAAATGTTATTAGTTTATCTACTTTTAATCAAATACTAAAAAATTTATTGCATGAAAATGTATATATAAGAGATATTAGAACTATAATAGAAACTTTAATACATAATGCTTCTGTTACAAAAAATCCTAATGAGTTAACTAGTATAGTTAGAATTTCATTAGGAAAATTTATTTCTCAACAAATTTTTAAAAATAAAAATGAAGTTAAAATAATAAGTTTGGATGATCAATTAGAAACTATATTAGAAAGATCTATAAATAATAAAGATGTTTTTGAGCCAGATTTAGCTAATAAAATATTACTACAAACTAAATTAGCTATAGAAAATCAAATAAAAATTAATGGTTTTTTAGTTCTTATAGTTAATCATTCATTAAGATTTATTTTATCAAAATTTTTAAGACAAAAATTTTATATGTTACATGTATTGTCTTTTTTAGAAATACCAAATAAATTTATTATAAAATCTACCAGTATAATAGGAAAAATGTAATGTTTAACATTTTTTATAAAAAATTTTTTATATTTTTTTAATAGTTTTTATTCCTAATAAATTTAATCCTATTTTTATTATTTTAGAAATTATTAATATTAATTTTATTCTACTAATTTTAATTTTTTTATCTTTTTCAGATAAAATGTAATACTTTTCATAAAATTTTGAAAAATTTGTAGATAAATTATATAAATAATTACATAATATATGAGGATAACTATTTTTTGATATATCATCTATTATTTCTTCAAATTGTAAAATTTTTATAGATATTTTTCTTTCTTCTAAATTTGTAATAATAATTTTATCTTTTATTTTTTTTATATTAATTTTTGATTTTTTTACTATAGAGAAAATTCTAGAATATGCATATTGTATATATATATAAGTGTTTCCATCTAATTTTAAAATTTTTTTCCAATTAAAAACATAATTTTTTTTTCTATTTTTAGAAAGTTCAAAATATTTTATTGCACCTATTCCAATTATTTTTGATCTTTTTTTTAATATTTTTCTATTTATTTTATTATTTTTTTCTAAAATTATTTTTTTAGATTTTTTTATTGATTTTTTTATTAAATCATATAATTTTATTGTTTTTCCTTTTCTTGTCATAAATGGTTTATTTTTTTTGTTTAATATAGTGCCAAATTCATAATGATTTATAGACAAATTTTTAGATATATATTTTGCTTTTTTAGATATTTCTAAAACTTGTTCTAAATATCTTTTCTGTCTATAATCTATATAATACATTATTTTATTTGCTTTAATAATTTTTGATCTATGTTTTATACATGCAATATCTATTGTGGAATATAAAAATGTTTTATCTTCATTTTGTATTATTACTCCCATTTTTTTTCCTAATTTATTTTTAAATTTTTTTAGATAAACTATTAATTTTCCATTTTTTTTTCTTGCAATTTTTTTTTTTTTTAAATCCAAAATTATATTTTTTAACATATTTCTATAAAAACTCTCTCCTTTTATATGTTTAGATTTTAATGTAATGTTTAAAGTTTTATAAATTTTTTTATTTTCTGATAATGTTATATTAACGATTTTTTTCCAAACAGATATATATTTTTTATTATTTTTATACATTTTTATTAAAGATTTTTTAGATTTTTTTTTAAAATCTTTAGATCTATTAAATTTTCTTTTTGATTTTTTATAAATATCTTCTAGTTCTTTTAATTTTATTTTTGATATATTTTTTATATTTTTTTCTTTTATATATGTTATAAGCATTCCATATTGATGCCCCCAATCTCCTATATGATTTTCTCTAATTACATTATGTCCTAAAAATTCCATTATTCTTACCATTGCATCTCCTATTATTGTAGATCTAAGATGACCTACATGCATATTTTTTGCTATATTTGGAGAAGAATAATCTATAACAATTTTTTTTTTATTTTGTTTTTTTATTTTTAATCTTTTACAAATTAGTATATTTTCTAGTCTTTTTTCAATAAATTTTGAATTTATAAAAAAGTTTATAAAGCATGGATCAGAAACAGTAATTTTTTTTAAAAAATTTTTTTTATTTATATTTTTAGCAACATTTTTAGCAAATTTTTTAGGATTTTTTTTTAATTTTATTGCTATTTTCATTATTCCATTAGACTGATAATCGGATTTTTGTTTATTAGAAGATTTTATAATTATTGGATCACAATTTTTTTCAGATCCATTTAAAATTAATGATCTTATTGTTTCTTTTATTATTTTTTCTTTAATTTTCATATTTTTCAAAAAAAAATTAATTTATATATTTTATTATATTATAACAATTTTTTTTTCATATTTTTTTTTAAACAATTTTTATTAATAAAAAAATTATGAGAAATTAAAATAAAAATTGTTGACAAAACTAAAAAAAAAATATAATCTTATTAAAGTAAATTAATAAACGTTCTTTAAAAAATATTAGAAAATTTGTGTGGGTACGTCTTTTTAATTAAGAAAATATATTAATATTTTCATTGATTTATAAGTAATATTTCAATTTTTAAAATTGAAGAGTTTGATCATGGCTCAGATTGAACGCTGGCGGCAAGCCTAACACATGCAAGTCGTGCGGCAGCGAAAAAAGTTTTTATAATTTTTGTCGGCGAGCGGCAAACGGGTGAGTAATATCTGGGGATCTACTGAAAAGAGGGGGATAACTGTTGGAAACGACAGCTAATACCGCATAATGTTTTAGAACTAAAGCAGGGGATCTTTTATTAAAGACCTTGCGCTTTTTAATGAACCCAGACGAGATTAGCTTGATGGTGTGGTAAAAGCATACCATGGCTATGATCTCTAGCTGGTCTGAGAGGACAAACAGCCACACTGGAACTGAGATACGGTCCAGACTCCTACGGGAGGCAGCAGTGGGGAATATTGCACAATGGGCGCAAGCCTGATGCAGCTATGCCGCGTGTATGAAGAAGGCCTTTGGGTTGTAAAGTACTTTCGTTAAGGAAGAAAAGTAATAGATTAATAATCTTTTACCCTGACGTTACTTAAAGAAGAAGCACCGGCTAACTCCGTGCCAGCAGCCGCGGTAATACGGAGGGTGCTAGCGTTAATCAGAATTACTGGGCGTAAAGAGCACGTAGGTTGTTTATTAAGTCAGATGTGAAATGCCTAAGCTTAACTTAGGAACTGCATTTGAAACTAATAAACTTTTAGAGTATCGTAGAGGGAGGTAGAATTCTAGGTGTAGCGGTGAAATGCGTAGATATCTAGAGGAATACCTGTGGCGAAAGCGACCTCCTGGACGAATACTGACACTGAGGTGCGAAAGCGTGGGGAGCAAACAGGATTAGATACCCTGGTAGTCCATGCCGTAAACGATGTCGACTTGGAGGTTGTTTCCTAGAGATATGACTTCCGAAGCTAACGCGATAAGTCGACCGCCTGGGGAGTACGGTCGCAAGGCTAAAACTCAAATGAATTGACGGGGGCCCGCACAAGCGGTGGAGCATGTGGTTTAATTCGATGCAACGCGAAAAACCTTACCTGGTCTTGACATCCATAGAATTTTTTAGAGATAAAAAAGTGCCTTTTTTAGGAACTATGAGACAGGTGCTGCATGGCTGTCGTCAGCTCGTGTTGTGAAATGTTGGGTTAAGTCCCGCAACGAGCGCAACCCTTATCTTCTGTTGCCATCAGGTAAAGCTGGGAACTCAGGAGAGACTGCCGGTTATAAACCGGAGGAAGGTGAGGACGACGTCAAGTCATCATGGCCCTTACGACCAGGGCTACACACGTGCTACAATGGTATATACAAAGAGATGCAAATTTGCGAAAATAAGCTAACCTCATAAAATATATCTAAGTCCGGACTGGAGTCTGCAACTCGACTCCACGAAGTCGGAATCGCTAGTAATCGTGAATCAGAATGTCACGGTGAATACGTTCCCGGGCCTTGTACACACCGCCCGTCACACCATGGGAGTGAATTGCAAAAGAAGCAGGTTGCTTAACCTTTTTTATTTAGGAGAGCGCTTACCACTTTGTGGTTCATAACTGGGGTGAAGTCGTAACAAGGTAACTGTAGGGGAACCTGCGGTTGGATCACCTCCTTACAATAATATTCTTGATTATTAAGTAACGTGCCCACACAAATTTTCTAATATATATGTTTGTTCTGATCATAAAATAGGCTTGTAGCTCAGATTGGTTAGAGCACACCCCTGATAAGGGTGAGGTCGGTGGTTCAAATCCACTCAGGCCTACCATATATTTTTTTATGGGGCTATAGCTCAGCTGGGAGAGCGCCTGCTTTGCACGCAGGGGGTCAGCGGTTCGATACCGCTTAGCTCCAATTATTTTGTATATTCATAATCTTCTATAATAGGATTTTTAGAAGCTTTTTTAGCTAATTTATCACAAATTTCATTTTCATGATTTCCTGAATGACTTTTTATCCAAATACATTCTATTTTATGAATTTTATTTAGTTTATTTAATTTTTTCCATAAATCTAAATTTTTTATTTTTTTTTTTCTTATTGTGTTCCAATTTTTTTTTTTCCACTTTTTTATCCATATTGATATTCCTAATTTTAAATATTTACTATCTGTAATAATTTTTACTATACATTTTTTTTTTAAATGTTTTAATCCTTCTATAGCTGCAATTAATTCCATTCTATTATTTGTGGTAAAAAAAAAACCTTTACTAAAAGTTTTTTTATAGTTTTTATATTTTAATAAAATTCCATAGCCTCCAGGTCCTGGATTTTTAATACATGAACCATCTGTATAAATTTCTACAAATTTCATTTTTTTAAAACCTAACTTAATAAAGTTATATAATAAATTTTATATGAAAAAATATAAAAAAAAAATAGTTTTAGATATAGAAACTACAGGGATAAATTCTATTTTAGATAAAAATGTTAAAAAACATAGAATTATCGAAATAGGAGCTGTTGAAATAATAAATAGAAAATTAACTAATAAAAAATTTCATTGTTATTTAAATCCTAAAAGAGAAATAGAAGAAAAAGCTTTTAAAATACATGGAATATCTAATGATTTTTTGTTAGATAAACCTTTTTTTTCTGATATATCAGAAAAATTTATTAATTTTATAAAAGATTCCGATTTAATTATTCATAATGCTTCTTTTGATATAAATTTTTTAGAATATGAATTATCTATAATGAAAAATAAAATAAATAAAATTAATAAAATATGTAATGTAATAGATACATTAATTATAGCTAGAAATTTATATCCTGGTAAAAAAAATACTTTAGATATTTTATGCAAGAGATATAAAATAAAAAATTTTAATAGAAATTTTCACAGTGCTATATTAGATGCAAAAATATTATCTGAACTATATATTAGAATGACAAGAAAACAAAAAAAAATTAATTTTTTTGTAGAAAAAAAAAAATATGATTTACCTAAAAAATATAAAAAAAAGTTTCTTAAAAATATATTAAAATTAGCAAACAAATCAGAAATATTATTACATGAAAAATATTTAAAAAAAATTAAAAAAAATAAAAAATTTTTATAATTTTTTTATAAAAAAATTGATTTATAAATTTTTATATAATATAATATAAAATGTTATTGGTGCGGTAGTTCAGTTGGTTAGAATATCGGCTTGTCACGCCGGGGGTCACGGGTTCAAATCCCGTCCGCACCGAAATTTATAAATATATTATATTTTATCAATTTAATTTTAAATTTTTTATATTATTAAAATGTAAAATTTTTATTAAAAAAAAAATGTTTAGGTATTAATATGAAAAAAAAACATAAAGTTTCTTCAAAAAATAAAATAAAAATTTTAAAAATAGAAAAAAAAGAATTATCATTAAAATATAAAAAAATTTTAATAAAAATAGAAAAATTAAATAAAGAAATATTAGAAAAAAAGATAAATATAAAAAAAAATTTAGAAAGAAATATAAAAAGATTGAATTTAGAAATAGAAAATAGTTATAAGTTTTCTTTAGAAAAAATTATTTTGGATGTTATTCCTATACTAGATAGTTTAGAAATAGCTATAAAATTAAAAAATAATATAAAAAATATAATTGTTAAAAATTTTTTAATTGAATTAGAAAATGTATTAGAAAGTTTTATAAAAATACTAAGTAAATTTAAAATTTTCGAAATAAAAGAAATAAATGTAAAATTTAACCCAAATATTCATCAAGCAATATCCGTTTCTTATTCTAAAAAAATAGCAAATGATTTAGTAATTAATATAGTACAAAAAGGATATTTATTATATGATAGATTGTTGAGACCAGCTATGGTAGTTGTTAACAAAAAATTAAATTAATATTATATTTTTAATTTAAAAATTTATATATATTAATATATAAATTTATTGTAAAATAAAATATAATATTTATATTTTTTATTAAAAAATATATATTTATTTTATAAATTTTGTACATATGAAAAAAAAAATTTTTTTGTTTAATAAAAAAGTATATTATAGTTTTGATATAATTAAAACAATTAATGCTGGTCTTATATTAAAAGGATGGGAAATAAAATCTATAAGAAAAAATAATATAAATATATCAAACAGTTATATTTCTATATTAAAAAATAATGCATATTTAATTAATTCTAACATTAAATTTCTTAATAATTCTATAAAGAATGAAAAATATAAAGAAAATAGAAAAATTAAACTTTTATTAAAAAAAAAAGAAATATTATATTTGTTTAATAAAGTTAATAGAGAAAGAACTACTATAGTTCCTATATATTTATTTTGGAAAAATTTCTTGTGTAAAATAAAAATTGGTTTAGCTAAAGGCAAGAAAATATTTGACAAAAGAGCAGTTAAAAAAGAGAAAGAGTGGAAAATTAAAAAAATGAGATTTATAAAAAAATCTTTAAAATAATTTTATGTTTTTTAGATTTTTTTTAATAAAAATATTTTGGAAAAATAGTTGAATAAATTTGATGAGTATTACATGAAAAAAGCTTTAATTTTATCAAAAAAAGCTAATGAAAAAAATGAAGTTCCTGTAGGAGCTGTATTAGTTTTCAATAACAAAATTATTGCTAAAGGATATAATAGTTCTATCATAAAAAATGATCCTACAGCTCATGCTGAGATAATTGTTTTAAGAAAAGGTGGTTATTTTTTTAAAAATTATAGATTATTAAATACTACTTTATATGTAACATTGCAACCTTGTTTAATGTGTTTAGGAGCTGTATTGAATAGTAGAATATATAAATTAGTTTACGGGGCAAATTCTAATTATTATAATAATTATAATATTTTTAACTTTTTTATAAAAAAAAATATTAAAATTAAAAATAATATTTTTAAAAGTAAGTGTGAAAGTATAATAAAAAATTTTTTTAATAATAAAAGAAAATAATACTTTTACATATTTTTATATATAAGTATTATTTTCTTTTTTATTTATATAACTAATTTTCTAATATTACTACAGAACAAAAATATTTTTTTTCATGACTTATACTAATATGTTTTTTAATTATGTTATTTCTTTTTAAAAATTTTAATGTTTTTTTAAACGCTTTTATTTTAGGTTTTCCTAAACAATTATTATATATTTCTAAATTTTTAAATGATATATCTTTTCTTATTCCAGTTCCTAATGCTTTAACAAATGCTTCTTTTGCTGAAAATCTTTTTGTTAAAAATTTTATCTTATTTTTTGAAAACTCATATTTTTTTAATTCTAAGTTAGATAAAATTTTTTTCGCAAATTTGTTTCCAAATAAACTTTTAATTTTTTTAATTCTACTTTTTTTTATTATATCAATACCTATACCTATTATACTCATAATAAATTAAATTTTTCTTTTTTAATTATAATTAAAAATATATATTTTTTTATTAAAATTTATTAATTTTTTTTATATAAAACATTAATATAAAGATGTACTTTTTTTTTTAATATTTTTTCTATTTCTGCTCTTGACTTAATATTACATTTTTTTATCATATTACCATTTTTCCCAATAACTATCTTTTTATGTCTATTATTTTTTACTATCACTAATGTTTTTATATAAAGTTCTTTATTTAACATTTTTTTTATAGTTTTTGTCTGAAATTTTAACTTATATGGTATTTCTTGTTGCAAATAATACATAAATTTTTCTCTTATAATTTCAGATATAAAAAATTTTTTTGTATTATAAGTAACAAATGTTTTTTTAAAAATATGATTTCTAATTGGTAAAATTTTTTTTATAACATTTTTTAATTCTAAAATATTATATTCTTTTTTAGCAGATATAGGAATTAATTTAAAAAATTTATTATTTTTATAAATATTTTTAAAAAAAGGTAATAAAACTTTTTTATTTTTTATTTTATCTATTTTATTAATTACTAATATTATTGGCCTTTTATGCTTATTTAAATTTTTAAAAATTATTTCATCTTCTTTTTTCCATATAATTTTATCTATTACTAATATTATTATATCTATATAAAAATTTTTATTAAAAATTTTTAATTTATTTTTTTTATATTTTTTATTATTAAATCCAGGAGTATCTATAAAAATTGATTGATAATTAATATCATTTTTTACTCCTAAAATATATTTTTTTGTAGTATTTTTTCTATTAGAAATTATAGATATTTTATTTCCTATCAATTTGTTAAATAAAGTAGATTTTCCTACATTAGTTTTTCCTAATATTAATACAGTTCCACAAAATATATTTTTCATAATTTTTATTTTATTATTCTATTCCCAATTTTAATAAAGCTCTTTTTGCTGCATCTTGTTCAGCCTTTCTTCTACTAGTTCCTATTCCTACAACATGATTTTTTACTCCATATATTTTACATCTAATAGTAAATAATTGACTATGAGCTTCACCATATACTTGAATTATATAATACGTAGGTAAAGGAAAATGTTTTGATTGTAAAAACTCTTGTAATCTAGTTTTTGGATCTTTTTTAGTATCTTTAGGATTTATATATTTTAATCTATTATGATACCATTTTAATATTAATTTTTCAGTAATTTTTATATTACTGTCTAAAAATATACTACCTATTAAGGCTTCAACAGTATTAGCTAATATAGATTCTCTTCTAAATCCACCGCTTTTTAATTCTCCTTGTCCTAATTTTAAATATTCTCCTAAATCAAATTTATGAGCTATTTGAGCTAAAGTATTTCCTCTAACTAAAGTAGCTCTCATTCTACTCATATCCCCTTCATTTACTAGAGGAAAACATTTATATAAAGCATTAGCTATTATAAAACTTAAAATAGAATCACCTAGAAATTCTAACCTTTCATTATGTTTGTTACTTGCACTTCTATGAGTTAAAGCTTGTTTTAATAATTCTGTTTTATTAAAAACATAACCTAGAGTTTTTTGTATTTTTTTTATTTCTATAAAATTCATATTTTACCAATTTTATATATTAATTATAAATATATTTTTTTTATTTTAAAAATATATTTTATTTATAATAACATTCCTATTCTTTTAAAAATTATATTTCCTAAATATTTATTTTCACTATTGTTTATACTAAACCAAATTATTTTTACTTTTCCAATAAAATTTTTTTCTGGAACAAAACCCCAAAATCTGCTATCTAAACTATTTTTTAAATTATCTCCTAAAACAAAATAATTTTTATTTGGAACTAAAAATATATGTGAATTATTTTTTTTATTTTTTAAAAATTTTTTATAAAAAAATATATTTTCTTTAATTAATAAAGTTCTATTAAAACAATAATTATATTTTTTTATTTCATTTTTTAAATTAAAATTTTTAATATTGTTAAAAGAAGATATTTTTTTTATATAAATGTTATTTTTTTTTATATACTTTCTATATATGTAAATTTTATTTTCTGAAACATTATATTTTATAATGTCTCCTGGTATTGCTGCTATTCTTTTTATAAAAAAAATGTTCTCATTTTTAGGATATTTAAATATAGCTATATCTCCATTTTGTGGTTTTTTATAATTTATTATAATATTATTAAATATCGGATCTTTAATTCCATATGAAAATTTTTCTACTATTACAAAATCTCCATCTATTAATGTTGGAAACATAGAATTTGATTTTATCTTAAACGATTCATAAAAAAATGATTTTATTAAAAATATAATTAAAAATGTATAAAAAAATGAACTAATAAATTTAATTATATTATTTTCTTTTAAAAAACAATTTTTACATAAAAAATTTAAAATAAATTTTTCATATAACCAAAATATAAACGTTATAAATGTAAAAAATATAATACAATCTGTAATTAAGTTATACATTTTATATCTCTCTAAAATATTTTATTTTTTTAAAATTGAAAAAAACGTTTCTTGAGACATATTTATTTTACCTACTTTTTTCAATTTTTTTTTACCATATTTTTGTTTTTGTAATAATTTTTTTTTTCTAGTTATATCGCCACCATAACATTTAGATAATACATTTTTTCTTAATTGTTTTATATTTTCTTTAGCAATTATTTTATTTCCAATACAAGCTTGTATAGAAATGTTAAATTGATGTCTAGAAATAGTTTCTTTTATTTTTTTTAATATTTTTTTAGAAAAATTATTTATATTATTATTATAAATAATATGAGAAAGAGGATCAATTTTTTCTGAATTTATTAATATGTCTAATTTTACTACATCCGATTTTTTATATTTTAAAAATTTGTATTCTAAAGAAGCATATCCTTTAGAAATAGATTTTAATCGATCAAAAAAATCAATAATTATTTCAGATGTAGGTATTTGATATATCATACAAACTTGATTATCAAAATATTTTGTTTTTATTTGTTTACCTCTTTTTTCTATACATAAATTTATTATTTTACCAAAAAATTTTATTGGAGATAAAATAGTACATTTAGAAAAAGGTTCTTCTATATATTTTATATATTGTTTTTCTGGAAATTTAGAAGGGTTATCTACATATAAAACTTTATTTTTTTTAGTAAATATTTTATATATTACATTAGGAGATGTAGATATTATATCTACATAATATTCTCTTTCTAGTCTTTCCTTTATTATTTCCATATGTAACAAACCAACAAATCCACATCTAAAACCAAATCCTAAAACATTAGAATGCTCAGTTTCATAATGTAAAGCATTATCATTCAAACTCAATTTCTTAATTCCATCTTTTAACATTTTGTATTTTTCAGATTTAATAGGAAACAAGCTTATATATATTTGAGGATTTATTTTATTAATTTTTTCTACAAAAATTTTTTCTTCATTATTAAAATTAGTTATAGTGTTACCTACTGATATAGAAGAAATGTTTTTAGTTCCACATATTGCCCATCCTATTTCTCCTGATTTTAAACATTTCTTATAAATTTTTTTAGGAGTAAAAATTCCAACTTTTTCCACTTTAAAAATATATCCAGTATTTATTATTTTTATTTTAGAATTTTCAAATAAAATTCCATTTTTTATTCTTATTAAAATTATTACTCCTAAATAATTATCAAACCATGAATCTATTATTAACGCTTGTAATTTATGTTTATTACATCCATTAGGATGTGGTATAAATCTTATAATTTTTTCTAATAATTCTATAATTCCTTTTCCTGTTTTTGCAGAACATTTTATGTAATTTTTTGATGTAATGCCTATTATTTCTTCTATTTGTTTTATAGATTTTGATATATTTGAAGTTGGTAAATCAATTTTATTTAGTACTGGTATAATTTTTAATTTCATTTTTAATGCAAATCTACAATTAGCTAGAGTTTGAGCTTCAACCCCTTGAGTAGAATCTATTATTAATAATACTCCTTCGCATGCATATAAAGATCTAGATACTTCATAAGAAAAATTTACATGTCCTGGTGTATCTATTAAATTTAAGAGAAATTTTTTACCAGATATAGATTTGTATTGTAATGAAACACTCTGAGCTTTTATAGTAATTCCTCTTTCTCTTTCTAGTTCCATAGAATCTAAAATTCTATTTTTCATTTCTCTTTTAGGTAATCCATTACATATCTGAATAATTCTATCTGATAAAGTAGATTTTCCATGATCTATATGAGCTACAATAGAAAAATTTCTTATATTTTTCATTTATTTTTAATAAAAAGTTTTATTGTTATTCTATATTATAAACAATTTACTAAAAAATATAATATTATTAAAATTTATTAATTAAATTAAAAAAAATATTTATATTATTATATAAAGACATATGTTTTAAATATATAAAAAAATATTTTTGTATATTATATAATTATTAATAAAAATTTTAATTTAAAAAAATATGAAAAAAAAAAAAGTTATAATTGCTATGTCTGGAGGAGTGGATTCTTCAGTATCGGCTTGGTTATTAAAAAAAAAATATGATGTAGAAGGATTGTTTATGAAAAATTGGGAAGGAAATGATAAAAAAAATTTTTGTTCTTATAAAAAAGACATAGAAGATGTAAAAAATGTTTGTAATATAATTAATATTCCATTTCATAAAATAAATTTTTCAATAGAATATTGGGAAAAAGTATTTAAAAAATTTTTACATGAATTAAAAAAAGGAAATACTCCAAATCCAGATATTTTATGTAATAAAGAAATAAAATTTAATACTTTTTTAGAATTTTCTACAAAAAAACTAAAAGCTGATTTTATAGCAACAGGTCATTATGCGAAATTAACGTGTATTAATGGAGATTTTTTTTTAAAAAAAGGAACAGATAAAGAAAAAGATCAAAGTTATTTTCTATATACATTAAAAAAAAAACAATTAAAAAAAATTTTATTTCCAATAGGAAATATGAAAAAAGAAAAAGTTAGATTAATAGCTAGAAAGTTAAAAATGCCTACAGCAAATAAAAAAGATTCAACAGGAATATGCTTTATAGGTCCTAAAAATTTTCAAAAATTTTTAAAAAAGTATATTCCAACAAAAATAGGAAAAATATTTACAATTTCTGGAAAATTTATTGGAAAACATAATGGATTTCATAATTATACTTTAGGACAAAGAAGAAAAATAGGTAATATAAAAAAAAATAATGAAATAGATTGTTCTCCTATATATATTGTAAAAAAAAATATAAAAAAAAATGTTTTAATAGTTTCTAGAGGATTTAATAATCCATATTTAATGTCTAAAGGAATGTTAATATATAAAATCAACTTTTTAGTTAAAATTAATATTAATCAAAATTTTTTCTGCTCAGTAAAAATAAGACATCAAAAAAAAGTTTTTAATTGTTTAACAAAATTAGAAAATAAAAATTTATTAAGAGTAATATTTGAATATCCTATTTCTTCTATAACTCCTGGTCAATCTGCTGTTTTTTATATTTATAATATATGTTTAGGCGGTGGAATAATTTTAAAACAAATTCCATTAGTAAAATTTTATTAAAAAATAGTTTTTAAACTTTTGTATTAATATTAAAATAATTTTTATATAATAATTTTTTTATATTAATGTTTTATATGAATAAAAAAAATAATATTAATTTTTTATATTAAAATATTGATAAAAAATAAATTAAAAAAAATAAAGATATTTTTTTTTAAAAATTTATAAAATATATAGTTTATAAAATATGAAAAATACAAATTTACTTTTTAACAAAAAAATTTTAATAATGGGAATTAGAAACAAATTTTCAATAGCATACGGAATTGCTAAATCTATGATATTTCATAAAGCAAATTTAGCTATCACATATTTTAATAATAAAGATAAAAAATTTGTAAAAAATTTTGCAAAAAAAAATAACTGTAAAATAGTTTTGAAATGCGACGTATTTAGTGATGATAGTATACAAAATTTATTTTTTAAATTATCAAAGTATTGGAAAAAATTAGATGGATTAGTACATTCTATTGCATTCGCTCCATCTATACAATTTTCTAAAAATTATCTGGATATAATAGATAGAAGAAGTTTTCTTTTATCTCATGAAATAAGTTCTTATAGTTTTGTTGCTTTATCTAAAGAATGTAAAAATATGTTAAATAAAAATTCTTCTTTATTAACAATATCTTATTTAGGATCTAATATGGTAGTACCAAACTACAATGTAATGGGGCCAGCTAAAGCATCTTTAGAATCTAATGTAAAATATATAGATTATTATTTTAAAAAATATGATATAAGAGCTAATGCTATTTCAATAAGTCCAATGAGAACAACATCTTCATATTCAATAAAAAATTTTTTTAAAATTTATAATAGTTCTAAAAAAAAAGTATTAAATAAAAATAATATAAACATTTTTCAAATAGGAAATATAGCTTCTTTTTTATGTTCTGATATGTCTATTGGAATATCAGGTCAAATAATTCATACAAATAATGGTTTAAATAATATTTTTTAGAAAAATTTTTATTAAATATAAAATAATAAAATTTTATAATTATTTATTACAATAAATTTAAAATATATATTTTTAATATAATATAATATATTTGAATTATATAATTATATTAATTTAATTTTTTTTAACAGAGTTATGTTTATCACTATATAGTGTATTATGTTATTTTAAAATTTTTAAAATATTTATAATTTTTTATATTTTAATAAAAATAATATTTTTGAGGTGTAAAAATGTATTTAAAATCATTAGACATTTTTTTATATATAAATTTTTTTTTAAACTTATTTATTTTAATAAATCCTATAGGAATGATTCCAATATTTATTAGTATTACTAGTAATAAAACTTATATAGAAAGAAAAATAATAAATTATAAAGTTAATATAACAGTTTTTTTTATATTATTATTTTCATTATTTTTTGGATATAAAATTTTAAATATGCTAGGAATTTCTATACATTCTTTTAGAATGGCGGGAGGCATATTAATAACAAGTATGGCTATGTCTATGATAAATGGTAAAATTTATGAAAAAGATAAAAATTTTAATAAAAAAGACATTAGTATAGTTCCATTAGCAATTCCACTAATAGCTGGTCCTGGTGTAATAAGCTCTGTTATAATATGGAGTACAAAACATAATAATATTTTTGATTTAATGTTATGTTCTATTATAATTGCTTTTTTTTCATATATTTGCTGGATTTTGTTTAATTTGTCTAGCTTTTTTATAAAAATTTTTGGAGAAAATGGAATTAATATAATAACTAAAATAATGGGAATATTATTAATGTCATCTGGAATAGAATTTTTAATACATGAAATAAAATTTTTTTTGTTAAAGTAAAAGTTATTTATATATGAATATAAAAAAAAAAATAAAAAATAATAAAAATAAAAATTTTATATTTAAAGATTTAGGAATAAAGAAATGGAAAAATACTTTTTATAATATGAAAAAATTTTTTAAAAAAAAATGTGTTATAGATGAAATATGGCTTGTAGAACATCCATCAGTATTCACATTAGGAAAAAATTTCTATAATAAAAAATATTATATTACTAAAAAAATTAGTATGCATTTTTCTAATAGAGGAGGTGGAATTACATATCATGGAATAGGTCAGCAATTAGTATATTTTTTGATTAAATTAAAAAATAGAAAAAAAATATTTTTATTAATTGATATAATAAAGAAAATAGTAATAAAAACTTTAAAACATTTTAATATAAACGGATATTATAATAAAAAAAAACCTGGAATATATGTAAATAAAAAAAAAATTTGTTCTATAGGATTATGCGTAAAAAACGGATATTCTATGCATGGGTTTTCTTTAAATGTAGATATGGATTTATTTCCATTTAAGTTAATAATACCATGTAATGATAATAAAATTGAAATGACTAAAATGAAATTTTATAATAAAAATATATTAATAAATAATGTAAAAAAAATATTAAAAAAAAATATAAGGCTTTTTATGGAAAATTTTTATTAAAATATTAATAATTGTTATTTTATAAGGATAAATTATATTTATATGAAAGATATAAATTATAAGAATAAAATTATTTTTTCTAACACATATAAAAAAATTTTAAGAAAACCTAAGTGGATAACTTCTAAATTTCCTATAGATGATAAAAAAATAAAAATAATAAAAAAAATTATAAAAAGTAATAATTTACATTCTGTATGTGAAGAAGCTTTATGTCCTAATATATATGAATGTTTTAATAAAAAAACTTTAACTTTTATGATATTAGGAAACATATGTACTAGAAAATGTTCTTTTTGTGCTGTTTTAAAAGGAAGACCTAAAGAAATTGATGTTAATGAACCAAAAAAAATAGCAAAAGTAGCAAATATAATTAATTTAAAACACGTAGTAATAACATCTGTAAATAGAGATGATTTAAAAGACGGAGGAGTTAATCATTTTTTAAAGTGCATAAAAGAAATAAAAAAGAATAATTTAAACACTACTATAGAAATATTAGTTCCAGATTTTAAAAAATGTATTAATTATGCTATAGAAAAAATATCTACATGCCCTCCAGACATTTTTAATCATAATATAGAAAGTGTTCCTAGATTATATAAATATGTAAGAAAAGGAGCTAATTATAAAAATTCATTATATCTTTTAAAAAAAATTAAAGAAAAAAATCCTTATTTATTAACAAAATCTGGATTCATGGTAGGTTTAGGAGAAAAATATAGTGAAATAATAAATGTAATAAAAGACTTAAAAAAAAATTTTGTAGATATGATAACTATAGGACAATATTTACAACCAAGTTTAAATCATTTTCCAGTAAAAAAGTATTTTACTATAAAAGAATTTAATAAATTAGAAACATTAGCAAAAAAAATAGGATTTAAAAATATATTCTGTGGACCTTTAGTAAGATCATCATATCATTCAAGATTACAAATTAATAAAATTTTTAAAAAAAAATATAATTAAAATGATTTTGAATAATTAAAAATAATACTTAATTATTTTAATTATTCAAAAAAAAAAATAAATAAAAAATTTTATTTATTATATAAATAAAAATGTTTTTTAAATATTTTAAATATATCTATAAAATATTTTTTATTTAAACTAAACAAAAATTTTTATAAATAAAATATTTTATTTAATTTTTAAAATTATTATTTTCTATAAAATAGTTATTATATGCAAATTTTTTTTTTTTATTTTTATCTATAGACACATATATCAAATTAGCTTTTGCTACTATATTATTCATTCCTATTAATTTTGAACTAATTTTTTTTGTCCAAATTTCTACTTTTATATTAATAGAACTTATTCCTATTTTATATAATTTTGCATAGCAACTAACTAAGTCTCCAACAAAAATTGGTTTTAAAAAAGTAATATTTTTTACTCTTACCGTAGCTACCTTTCCTTTTGATATTTCTTTTGCTAATATAGCACCCCCTAAATCTATTTGAGACATTATCCAACCACCAAAAATATTACCATTTATATTTACATCTTTTGGCATAGCTAAAGTTCTTATAACTAGTTTTCCTTGTGGAAAATTTTTGTTTATATTTGTCATAATATTTTCCAAAAAAAAATATATTTTTTTAGTAATTTTAAAATTAAAATAAAAATTATATTAAAAAATATTAAAATATTTTAAAAAAAAATATTTTTTTAAATATTAGAATTAATATTTAAACTGTATTAAAGTATAAAAAATTTAAAATATATATTTAAAATTTTTTAATAGGATTAAATAAAGAATAAAATTTAAATAAATATACTATTAATATACATAAAAAAAAATTAGATACAGAATTATATAAAAAACAAAATAAATTTTCTGGACTAAATACAAAAATTGTACTAATTGTTAATAAAATAAATTTCGCTATTAACCATAATATTATAGGAAAAGATAATTCTGTATATTTTGAAAAACAGATTACTAAACTTTTTTTTATAGATAAAAGTATACTTTTTTTTTCTATTATTAAAATTATTGGAGACAATGAAAGAAAAATAGAAAAAATTATGGCAGGTAATATTAATAACACTATTCCAATTTGAACTATTAAATTTATAAAAAATATTAATATAAATAAATTTGGAAAAATATAAAAAAAATTTTTATATAAATTACATAAATTATTTTTTTTTTTAAAAATTTTAAAGTGTGCTATCATTATTATACTTTCTATAATAAACGTAATACTAGTTATATAAATTATATTCCTTAAAAAAGAAAATTTTAAAAATATTTTTTTATTATAAAAAGTCATAAAATCAAATATATGTATTAAAGAATACATATTTTCATCTTGTTCAATAACTGAAAAATAAATTTTTTGTATTGCTGGTATAATATAAAAATCTGATACAACTAATAAGAAAGAGTAAAATATAGATATTAAAAAAATTTTTATTATATTTTTTTTAATAAAATCAAACGTCTCTATAAATAAGTTAGTTTCTTTAATAAACATTATTATATCACCATAAAAAGTTTTATACTACACATAAATAGAATTAAGAAAATACAAAAATTTTTAAAATAAAAAAATATAAAAAAATATTATATTTTTGTAGATTTTTTAAAAATTTTTATTAAATTATTAATTTTTTTAACTATTTTATTTTTATTTCCTAAATATTTTTCTATTTGTCTTACTATTATAGATCCACATATAACTCCATCTATTTTTGATTTTAATATATTTCTTATTTGATTTTTTGAATATATTCCAAATCCCTGAATTAAAGGTATTTTAGAAATTTTTTTTATTTTATTAGATATAATTTTTGTATTAAAAATTTTATCATTAAAAATTCCAGTTACACCAGGTCTAGAAAGTATATATATATAATCACTAGACATTTTAATAATTTTTTTTAATATATAATTTTCTACATTTGGAGGACATAAAAAAATTTGTGAAACTTTATTTTTTAATGAATATTTATAAAATATATTTGATTCTTCAATTGGAACATCAACTATTAGTATAGAATCTAAACCAACTTTTCGACATTTTTCATAAAAATTTTTAATTCCATTAGAGAAAACTATATTTGCATATGTCAATAATCCTATAGGTATTTTAAAATATTTTTTTCTTAAAATTTTTATAATTTTAAAACATTTTGAAACAGTAATATTAGAATTTATTGCTCTTAAATTTGAATTTTGTATTATAGATCCGTCACCGAAAGGATCTGAAAAAGGAATTCCTACTTCAATAGCATCTGCCCCACTTTTTATTATATTTTTTATTATAGTCAATGAAGTTTTAAAATCAGGATCTCCTAACATTATAAATGGTATAAAACATTTTTCATTTTTTTTTTTTAAATTTATAAAAAGATCATTATATCTTGTTTTCATAATATGTATCTTTAATTTTTAACAAAACTACTAACTGAAGAAATATCTTTATCTCCTCTGCCAGATAAATTTACTATAATAGTTTGTTTTTTAATTGGATTTTTTTTAATTATTTTAATAGCATATGCTAATGCATGAGAAGATTCTAATGCTGGTATAATACCTTCTTTTTTACATAATATTTTAAATGCATCTACAGAATCTTTATCATTTATAGTAACATATTTAACTCTTTTTGAATAATTCAACCATGCGTGTTCAGGTCCCACAGATGGAAAATCTAAACCAGCAGAAATAGAATGAGAATTTTTAATTTGCCCATAAAAATTTTGTATAATGTTCGATTTCATTCCAAAGTAAATACCAACTTTTCCATATTTTAAAGATGCACTATTTTTAGTTTTATTTTTACCTCCAGCTTCTACTCCTATTAATTTTACATTATCTTTATTTAAAAATTTAGAAAATATTCCTATTGCATTAGATCCTCCTCCTACACAAGCTATTACAACATCTGGAAGTTTTTTTTCTAATTTTATAATTTGCTTTTTTACTTCATTACTTATAACACTTTGAAATTTATGTACCATTATAGGATAAGGATGAGGTCCAGCAGATGTTCCTATAATATAATGAGTATTATGATAGTTATAAGACCAAGATCGTATTGCTTCATTACAAGCACTTTTTAAAGTTTTTGTACCTGTATTAACTGGAACTACTTTAGCACCTAAAAATTTCATTTTCATAACATTAGTATTTTGTCTATATATATCTTTACTACCCATATATATTTTACACTTTAAATCCAGCAAAGCACATACCATGGCTGTAGAAACTCCATGTTGACCAGCTCCGGTTTCTGCTATTACATTAGTTTTTTTCATTTTTTTTGTCAACAAAGCTTGTCCAATAACTTGATTTATTTTATGAGCTCCACTATGTAATAAATCTTCTCTTTTTAAATATAATTTAGTATTTGTACCAATAGTAATATTTTTGCATAAAGTTAAAGGAGTTGGTCTTCCAGCATAATTTTTTAATAAATCTTTCATTTTTTGTAAAAAATTTTCATCTTTAATATATTTTACAAAATATTTTTCTAATTGAAGTAAAGCAGGAATTAATATTTGAGGAACATACATACCACCAAATTTTCCAAAATATGGATTTAGAATAGTCATTTTAATAATTTCTTTATATTATATTGTTTTTTATTGTATAAAATAATTTATATATTTTTTTTTTATCTTTTATACCAACTTTTTTTTCTAGACCAGAATTTAAATCTAATCCATGGCATTTTAAATTTAATGCTTTTTTTAAATTTTTAATGTTTATTCCTCCTGATAAAAATATTTTTTTTTTATTAATATTTTTTAATAAATTCCAATTAAATGTTTTACCGCTTCCAGGAATTGTATTATCTAAAACAATATAATCTATATTTTTAAAATTTATGTAAGGAATACTATTTTTTATTCCTATAGCTTTCCATATATTAATATTTTTATTTAATATTTTTCTTAATATGTTTATATATTCTTGATTTTCTTCTCCATGTAATTGAATTGCATATAAATTAAATTTTTCAGATATATATTTTATTTTATAAATATTTTCATTTTTAAAAACTCCTACATATTTTATATGACTATAATAAAAAAGTTTTTCAACATTTTTATAATTTACATATCTATTAGAAGATTTTACAAATATTATTCCTATATATATTGCTCCATTATCAGAAGAATATATAATATCTTTTTTTCTAGTAATTCCACATATTTTATTATTTCCAAAAATAATTTTTTTTACAGATAAATCTATATTATTTTTAGACATTATAGATGATCCTATTAAAAATCCATTTACATATTTTTTTAAATAATTTACATTTTTATTATTTAATATTCCGGATTCACTAATTATAATATTATTTTTTGGTATAAATTTGGACAATTTTTTAGTTTTTTTTATGTCTATTGATAAATCTTTTAAATTTCTATTATTTATTCCAAAAATTTCAGATTTTAAATTAATAGCTCTTTCTATTTCGTTTTCATTATTTACTTCAGTTAATATACCTAAGTTCATAGATTTAGCTATTTTAGAAAATTTAATGTATTCAACGTCTTTTAAAATTGATAACATTAATAAAATAGCATCAGCACCTAAAAATCTGGATAAATAAATTTGATAATCATCTATAAAAAAATCTTTGCACAAAATTGGTAATTTTGTATTTTTTCTAACATATTTTAAATATTTCAATTTTCCATTAAAATATTTTTCTTCTGTTACCACTGATATTGAAGATGCATATTTATTATAACAATTTACTATTTTTTGAATATTAAAATTTTTGCAAATTACTCCTAAAGATGGAGAAGATCTTTTTATTTCCAAGATAAAAGAAATTTCTTTTTTACTAAAACTATTTTTAAAATTTAATTCAGTTTTTTTTATAAAATGTTTAAAACTTTTTAATGGGAATTTTTTTTTTATTGTTTTTATATGTTCTTTTTTATGATATAAAATGTTTTTAAGAAAATTTTTATTCATTGTTTTTACCATTAGATATTTTATTTATAAATTTTTTTATCATACCTCTTTTTATTAGTTTAAGAATATAACTGGCATTATATTTTATATCTTCTTCTCCAAAAGTTTTTAAAATAATAGATGCATTAGCTGATATAGTTTCTAAATATACACTATCTCCTATACCTTCAACAATATTTTTAGTACAATTTTTATTTTTTATATTTTTTTTTTCACTATAAGTTTTAAAACCAAAACTTTCTGGATATATTTTATATTTCTTTATTTTTCCTTTATATAATTCACTAATGTATGTAGGACCATAAAGAGTTATTTCATCATAATTATTACTATGTACAGAAATTACTCTTTTGTATTTCAAAACTTTACAAATTTTAGTAATAATTGATAATAATCTTAAACTATATACACCTATAACTGATAAAGGAGGTCTAGAAGGATTTAATAATGGAGCTATTAAATTAAATATTGTTCTTATTTTTAAACTTTTTCTTATATTTTTAACATATTTAAAACCATCATAATATAATGGAGCTAATAAAAAACATATATTTGTATTATCTAAGTTTTTTCTAGATTCTTCAGAAGAAATATTAATATTTATTTTGTTTTTTTTTAAAAAATTAGCAGAACCAAATTTTCCAGTAATATTATAGTTACAATGTTTCGCTATTTTAAATCCTACTGAAGCAGCTACGATCGCACTAATTGTAGAAATATTTATACTATTTTTATAATCACCTCCAGTTCCCGTAATATCTGAAAATAAATATTTAGGTTTATAAAAATTTTTTTTTCTTTTTAAAATACTTTTTACAGCTCCTAATATTTCATATAAAGTTTCTTTTTTAGATTTCATTAAAACTATAGCTGATATTATTTCAGCATCATTTATATTATTATTATATATATTTTTAAAAAGTTTATAACTTTCTGAAAAACTTAAATTTTTTAATTTATATAATTTTTTGAATATTTTTTTCATATTTTTTTATATAATTTTAAAAAAATACATATTAATTTAAATTAATTTATTTTATAATGTATAATTTTATAAATAAAATTAATAGTGTTAATTTTAATATAATATAATTATTTATAAAAATTTGTTAAAATAATTATTATAAACAAATTTTTATAAAGAAAAATAAATTATAAATATTTTTATATTATTTTAAAAAAATTAAAAAAATTTTTTTAATTTTAAAAATAATAAATACTAAAGAATTATTTTTTTAATACTAATGCTATTTCCTATAATAACAGTATTATTTTTCATATTAACATTAAAATTTTCTAATATATTATTAGTCAAACCTCCTGATTCCCTTACTTGTAATTCTCCAGATAAAAAATTAAAAATATTATTTTTTTCAATTATTAAACAATCTAATCTACCAGATGCAACATATGCAAAATCAAGAATATCAGATCCTGTTATTCTTATCTTAACATTTTTATTTAAAAGCATTTTAATTATTTCTATATACTTATTTTTTAATAATTTATTTTCTTTAGAAATATTAATAGATAAAATTATATTATTATTTATAATTTTATTATTACATCTCATTCTATATCCATTTAATTTAGATCCTTCTCCTTTTATAGAAGTAAATAGTTCATTTCTTAATGGATCATATATAACTGACATAAAAATATCATTATTAATAAAATTTGATATTAAAGTACAAAAATGAGGAAATTTATTATTAAAATTTATATAACCATCTAAAGAATTTATAAACCAATATACTTTTGTTTTTTGTAATTTTAAATTAATATTTTTATTAGTTATATAAATATGATTAGGATAATATTTATATATTTCATTAATTATTATATTTTCAGATTTTTTAATTATTTCATCAAAAAGAAAACAATTTTTGTCATATTTTTTTTTGAAAAAAAAATTAGAATCATAGCATTTTATAATAAAATTTCCTGCTTTTCTAATTGCAGAAGTAGCAATATTTATCATTGGATTCATAAATTATAATTACCTCATATTTATAAAATTAAAAAATTTTTATAAAAAATAAATTATATTATGTATATATTTACAATAAAAAAACAATAAAATTTTAAAAAGTAATTATAATAATTTTTTTAATAATAAACATTAAATAAAATTAATTTTTAAGATAAAATATATAATAAATTTTTATTATTATTATTTTATTAAAAGTTTACAATAAAAATATTATAATTAATATATTTATAAAATATAAAATATTATGAAAAAAATTATAAAATCTATAAAGGGAATGAATGATTATACAGGAGAAAAATTATTTTTATATAATTATTTAATAAAAGTGTGTAAAAATATATTAAAAAAATATTGTTATAAAGAAATAAAAACTCCAATAATAGAAAATACTAAACTTTTTGAAAAATCTATAGGAAACAATACTGATATTATAGAAAAGGAAATGTATTCATTTTTAGATAAAAACAATAAAAAAATTACTTTAAGACCTGAAGGAACTTCTGGATGCATGAGATCTATAATAGAAAATAATTTATTATATATAAATAAAACACAAAAATTATGGTATTTTGGTCAAATGTTTAGACATGAAAATACACAAAGAGGAAGATATAGAGAATTTCATCAATTTGGTGTAGAAACAATAGGTATAAAAGATATATATATAGAATTAGAAACAATTTTAATAACAATAAAAATATGGAAATTTTTAGGAATATTAAACTTTTTAAATTTAGAAATAAATTCTATAGGATCTGTAAAAGAAAGAAAAAAATATAAAAAAAAATTAAATAATTTTTTAGAAGATAAAAAAAATATTATAAAAAAACATTATAAAAAAAATTATAAAAAAAATCCATTTAGACTTTTTGAAAGTAACAATTATTATATAAAAAAAATGTTAAAAAATTCTCCCAAATTATTTGACAGTTTAAGCAAAAAATCTTTGTTAAGATTTCAAAATTTAGAAAATTGTTTAAAAAAATTTAAAATAAAATATTATATTAATAAAAATTTGGTAAGAGGTTTAAATTATTATAATGATACAGTTTTTGAATGGAAAAATAAAATGTTAAAAACACAACAAACAATCTGCGCAGGAGGTCGTTATGATAAATTATCATATTCTTTAAATAAAAAATGTATACCTGCTTTTGGATTCGCAATAGGTATAGAAAGATTAATAATATTAATGGATATATTAAAAAAAAATAATTTTAATAAAAATATAATAGACATAGAAATAATATATTTAGAAAAAATTGCAATATTAAAATCTTTAATAATATCAGAAAAAATAAGAAAAAAATTTCCAAAATTAAAAATATTTGTAAATTTTTCTAGTGAAAAAATTAAAAAAAAACTTAGAAAATCTAATAAAAACAAAGTAAAAACAATTTTGTTTATAGGTAATGAAGAAATAAAAAATAACTACTATACTTTGAAAAATTTAAAAAATAAAACACAAAAAAAATATTGTTATAAAAATCTTATAAAAAAAATTTATAATTTATTTGAAAAAAAATAAAAAATTTTTATATTTATATAAGGAAAAAACATGTTTAATATAAACAATAATATTAAAAATGATAAAAAAATTTTAAACATATTAAATAAAGAACATAAAAGACAAGAAAGTCAAATAACTTTAATAGCATCAGAAAATTATGCAAGTAAAGCAGTATTAAGTGCTCAAGGATCTATTTTAACTAATAAATATGCTGAAGGAAATATAAAAAATAGATATTATGCTGGATGTAAATATATAGATAAAATAGAAAAATTAGCTATATCTAGAGCAAAAAAATTGTTTAATGTAAAATATGTTAATGTACAACCACATTCTGGTTCACAAGCAAATTTTGCTGCTTATTTTTCTCTTTTAAACAAAGGAGATACTGTTTTAGGAATGAAACTATCTCATGGTGGTCATTTAACTCATGGATCTAAAGTAAATTTTTCTGGAAAAATATATAATTTTGTATATTATGAAACAGATAATTACGGTAAAATAGATTATTTAAAATTAAAAAAAATAGCAATTAAATATAAACCTAAAATGATAGTAGGAGGTTTTTCTTCATATTCAGGTATTTGTAATTGGAAAAAGATGAGAAAGATTGCTGATAAAATCAAAGCATATTTATTAGTAGATATATCACATATAGTAGGACTTATATTAGCAGGATTATACAAAAATCCAATTCCATATGCTCATATAGTTACTAGTACAACTCATAAGACATTAGGGGGTCCAAGAGGAGGAATAATAATGTCTAATATGAAAGACAAAAATATTTTTAAAAAAATAGATATGTCAGTATTTCCAGGAACACAAGGAGGTCCATTAATGCATGTTATTTTAGCTAAAGCAATATCTTTTAAAGAAGCTATGAGTAACAAGTTTAAAAAGTATCAAATTCAAATAATAAAAAATGTAAATACTATGATAAATGAATTTAAAAAAAAAAAATTTGACATAGTATTTAAAAAATCTTTTAATCATTTGTTCATAATAGATTTGACAAAAAATAATTCTACTGGAATAGAAATAGAAAGAATTTTATCAAAAGCTAATATAATAGTAAATAAAAATAGTATACCAAGTGATAAATTAAATCATTCTATTTCATCTGGTATAAGAATAGGTACTCCAGCAATTACAAGAAGAGGATTTAAAGAAAAAGAATCTAAAAAAATATCAAGATGGATAATAAAAATAATAAAAAATAAAAAAAATATTAATATTATTAAAAAAATAAAAGAAAAAGTAAAAACTTTATGTAAAAAATATCCAGTATACAAATAAATATATTTATTTTTAATAAGATTGTGTTTCAAACAAACATTGATAACACAATCATATTTTATAACAAAATTAAATAAAAATTATAAATCAAAAAAATTTATCCAAACTGGATTTCCTCCTACAAAAAAATTTTTTATTAAATATGTTAAATCACCATTTTTTTTATTTATTTTATATAATGTTATATTATTAGATTTTTCTCCTGCAACTATTAAATATTTACCAGAAGAATCTATTCTAAATGTTCTTGGTTGACATTCAGTTTTATAGTATTTTAAAAATTTTAAATTAAATTTTTTTTTTTCAATTTTAAAAGATGTTATAATATTTATTTTTCTGTCAGAAGCATATAAATATTTATTACATGGAGTTATTTCTATTTCAGAAGACCAAAATTTTTTATTTTTATTTGGAAATAATCTTATATTTTGTAATACCTTTATTTTTTTTTTAATTTTTATAGTAGAAACAATTCCATTTAGTTCATTTATTACATATATAAATTCTTTATTATTATGCATAACAAAATGTCTTGGTCCAAAATTTTTTCCAAGTTTTATATATGAAATAAAATTTTTATTTATTTTATTTAAGTTTGACATTTTAAAATAATATATTTTATTTTTTTTTAAAGAAGTAAAAAAAAGAAAATTATTGTCTTTAGTAACTGATGAAAAATGACATCCATATATATTTGTAAAAGTATAAATTTTTTTATAAGGAACATAATTTTTATCTATTTTATATAGTTCTAAACAATTTCCGTGAAAAGAACTGCTAAACAACAATTTATGCTTCAAATTTACATGAATATGATTAGAAGGATAATCTATATTTATATTTGTTTTTTCTTCTAAAGTACCATTTTTTAATATATCAAATGTTAATATTTTATTTTTTTTTCTAACTCCAACATATAATATTTTTTTTTTATTACATATATATATAGGTTGAATGTTTCCAAATATTTTAACATTTTGTATTGTTTCAAATAACATATTGTCAGTAATTTTTAAAACCTTTATAATATTTTTATTAGGTAAAGATATATAAACTATTTTTTTCATTTTTTAATTTTAATATAAAATATTTTATTTAATAAAAAGTTTTAACATAAAAATAAATACAAAAAAATAAAAAATTTTATATAATTTTTTAAAAAATTTTAATTATATTAAAAATTATTTTTTTTTATTTAAATATAAAGTTATATTTTTTAAAAAATTTAATATAAAATATTTTTTATTAACCTTTTAATTTATTAAATAAAAAAATATAATATTATAATAATGTTTATTATAAAAGATTTTATTATATATAATTATTTATAATAGATATTATATTTAAATTTTAAAAATATATATTTTATATGGTAAAAAATATGAAAATAAGAATTGGAATAAATGGTTTTGGAAGAATAGGAAGATTAGTATTTAGATTAGCACAAAATAGACCAGATATAGAAGTAGTTGCAATAAATGATTTACTGGATGCAAAATACATAAAATATTTATTAAAATATGATTCTACACATAAAAAATTTAATAAAAATATTAAAGTAAAAAAAAATCTATTAATAATAGATGAAAAAAAAATACATATATCTTCAGAAAATAATCCAGAAAATTTATCATGGGGTAAACTATTAGTAGATGTAGTTATAGAATCTACAGGCATGTTTTGTGATTTAGAAAATGCAAATAAACATATATTATCTGGAGCAAAAAAAGTTGTTATAACAGCTCCAACAAAAGATAATATACCAATGTTTGTAAAAGGAGTTAATTTTGAAAAATATAATGGAGAAGACATAGTATCTAATGCATCATGCACTACTAATTGTTTAGCTCCATTAGCAAAAATTATACATGATGAACTGCAAATAATAGAAGGATTGATGACTACTGTTCATGCTACTACAGCTACTCAAAAAACAGTAGATGGAGTTTCTAAAAAAGATTGGAGAGGTGGAAGAGGAGTTATGCAAAATATAATACCATCTACTACAGGAGCAGCTGCAGCTGTAGGAAAAGTAATACCAGAATTAAATGGAAAATTAACAGGAATAGCATTTAGAGTTCCTACACCAAATGTTTCTGTAATAGACTTAACAGTAAGATATAAAAAATCAGCTACTTATAAAGAAATTTGTAACATAATAAAAAAATATTCTAGAAAAAAAATGAATGATGTAATATGTTATGTTAAAGATGAAGTAGTTTCTTCAGATTTCAACGGAAGTACTTTTACATCTATTTTTGATGAAAAAGCTGGATTATCTTTAAATAATAATTTTGTAAAATTAATTTCTTGGTATGATAATGAATTAGGATATTCAAGTAAAGTATTAGATTTAGCTTGTATGATACATAAAAAAAAAATTATATAAAAAATATATTTATTAAGTAGTATTATTCCTAAAAAAAATAGAAATAATACTACATTATAAATGTTTATTTATATAATATTATAAATTATATTTTTTATATATTTTTTTTATTTCTGATAATATTTTTTTTACCCAAATTTTTATCCTAATTTTACTTTTTTTTTGTTGTCTGTCTTCATCTATAACTAGTCCTAAAAATTTTTTTTTATTATATAAAGCTTTAGAAGATTCAAAATTATAATCTTTGCTTGACCATTTTCCTATTAATATAGCACCATTTTTTTTTACTATTTTATATATTGTATACATTGCATCACAAAAATATTCTGCATAGTCTTCTTGATCACCACATCCAAATATTGCAACTATCTTATTTTTAAAACTTATTTTTTTTAAAATAGGAAAAAAATCATCCCAATCAGATTGAAGTTCTCCATAATACCATGTAGGAGAACCTAAAATTAATATTTTATATTTATTTAAAGTATTTTTTGTAGAATTAGATATATCATGTAAAAAAACATTTTTAGAATTTATTTCTTTTAATATTTTTTTTGCAACATTTTCTGTATTGCCAGTGTCACTACCAAAAAAAATACCTATTTTTTCCATTTTTTACCTTATAAAAAATAAAACAAAATATTTTAAAAATATTATATAAAAAATATTTTTTTTATATTAAATTATTTTTTATTTTACATTATAAAAATAATTATTTAAAAAAAATATTTTTTTTTACCAACAATACAATAAATTTAATATTTTTATTTTTTATTTTAATATAATATATATATATTTATTTTTTAAAATCTTTTAATAATAAAAATAACATGAATAATATAGATTTAGAAAATATAATAAACAAAAAATTGAATTCAAAAAAATATAAAGATTATATATACAATGGTTTACAAATAGAAGGAAAAAAAAAAGTATGTAAAATAATAACTGGAGTAAGCATATGTAAAAAACTAATAAAAATAGCAATATATAAAAATGCTGATGCTATAATAGTACATCATGGAATGTTTTGGAAAAATGAAAAAAGAATAATAAATAAAATTAATAGAAAAAGACTAAAATTAATATTGAACTATAACATAAATTTGTATTCTTGGCATTTACCATTAGATTTTTATAAAGGATTTGGAAATAATGTTCAAATTGCTAAAAAATTAAAAATAAAAATTAAAGGAAAAATTAATAATTTTTTATTTTGGGGAACTTTCAATAAAAGTATTTCTTTAAAAAGTTTAATAAATAAAGTAAAAAAAAAATATTCTAGAAACCCTTTTTATTATAAAAATAATTTAAAAAAAAATATTAAGAAAATATCTTGGTGTAGTGGAAAAGGACAAAAATTTATTGTAGATGCAGCAAATTTTGGTGTTGATGCATTTTTAACTGGAGAAGTATCAGAAGAAACTATGCATTACGCAAATGAATATAAAATACATTTTATTTCAATAGGTCATCATGCTACAGAAATAGATGGAATAAAAAAATTAGGAGAATGGATAAATAAAAAATACGAAATAAATACAAATTTTATTAATATTAACAATCCTATTTAACAATTTTATAAAAAATATATAAAAAAAAATGAAAAAACAAGAAAATAAAAAAAATATTTTTAAATATTTAAATATATATAATCAAAATTATATAGAAAATATTTTTTTAAAATTTTTAAAAAATAAGTCTAAATTTAAAAAAGAATGGAAATTTTTTTTTAAAAATTTATTAAATATTAGTAATAAAAAAAAAAATATAATAAAAAAATATGATATAAAAAATCTTATATTTACTTTCAGATCATATGGTCATATTATAGCAAAAACAAATCCAATAAAAAAAAATAGAAAAAATATTAAACAATTTTTATATTTTAAAAAAAAATATAAATTTCTTACTAAAAAAAAAGATATTAAAAAAAAAATTGAATTAGATTATATAAAAATATATAAAAAAATGAAAAAAATATATACAAATTCAATAGGAATAGAATATATGCATATGGAAGTAACAAAAGAAAAAAATTGGATAAAAAATTCTATAGAAAAAAAAAATAAAAATAAATTTAATATTAAAAATAAAAAAAAATTATTAAAAGATTTAATAAAAACAAATTATTTTGAGAAATATTTAAACTTGAAATTTTGTGGTTCAAAAAGATTTTCTTTAGAAGGTTCTGAAATAGTTTTACCTATGATTAAAGAAATAATAAAAAATTCTACAAAAAATAATATAAATAGAATAATTTTAGGAATGTCTCATAGAGGAAGAATAAATATACTTAGAAATATATTTAAAAAACCATTAAAAAAAATATTTAGTGAATTTGATAATATAAATTTAAATGAAGAAAACAAAATTGATGATGTAAAATATCATTTAGGATATAAAAGAAAAATTTTTATAAAAAATGAAAAAATATATTTAGAAATAAAAAATAATCCATCTCATCTAGAATCCATTTATCCTGTAGTACTAGGATCTAGCAAATTCTATCTAGAAAAAAATTTAAAAAAAAAAAATAAAAAAAATATATTACCTATATTAATACATGGAGATGCATCTATAAGTGGCCAAGGAATAGTACAAGAAACACTAAATATGTCTAGAAATAAAGGATTTAAAACAAATGGGTCAATTCACATTGTAATAAATAATCAAATAGGATTTACTACATCCGAAATTTCGGAAATGAGATCAAGTAAATATTGTACAGATATATCAAAAATAATTTCTTGCCCTATATTTCATGTAAATGCAGACTTTCCAGAAAAAGCAATTTTTATAATAAATTTGGCTATGAAATTTTTAAAAAAGTTTAAAAAAGATATATTCATAGATGTAGTATCTTATAGAAAACATGGTCATCATGAGTCAGACGATCCGATTGCAACTCAACCTCATATGTATAATATTATAAATAAACATTTACCTTCATACAAAATATATGAAAAAAAATTAATAGAAAAAAATAAAATATCTTTATTAAAAGTAAAAAAAATAAAAAAAAAATATAATACTATTCTTGAAAAAAAATATGATGAGTATAGAAAAATATGCAAAAAAAATTATAAAAGAAAAATTATAATAAAAAATAAAAAAAAAAAACATATTAAAAAAAAATATATTAGTTTTTCAGAATTAAAAAAAATATCTATAAAAATAAATACAATACCTAAAAACATGAATGTACATAAAATAGTTAAAAAAATATATAATAATAGAATATTAATGTCTAAAGAAAAAATAAAATTTGATTGGAGTGCATCAGAAGCTTTATCCATAGCTACTTTGTTAAAACAAGGTATTTCATGCAGAATATCTGGAGAAGACGTAGCTAGAGGAACTTTTTTCCAAAGACATGCTATTATATATGATCAAATAAAAAAAAAGTCTTATATACCTTTATCAAAAGTAACAAAAAAAAGTAATTTTGGTATATGGAATTCATCATTATCTGAAGAATCTGTTCTTGCTTTTGAATATGGATATTCTATATCATCTAAAAAAGTTATTAACATATGGGAAGCTCAATTTGGAGATTTTGCAAATTCAGCACAAGTAATAATAGATCAATTTATATCATCAGGAAAAAAAAAATGGGGTGAAGAATGTAAACTAATAATGATGTTACCACATGGATATGAAGGGCAAGGCCCAGAACATTCTTCTTCAAGATTAGAAAGATTCTTACAATTATCTTCAGAAAACAATCTTCAAATAGTTTATCCTACCACTTCTGGACAAATGTACAATATTATATATGATCAAATATATAAAAAAAATTTTTGTCCTTTAATAATAATGTCACCAAAATCTATGTTAAGAGATCATAGATCTTTTTCTTCTTTAAAAGAAATATATTTTAATAAATTTAAAAGTATAATTTATAAAAAAAAAAAATGCTATAAAAATATAAAAAAAATAATTTTTTGTTCAGGTAAGATTTATTATGAACTAAAAAATACGATTAAAAAAAATAATATTACTAATTTATTAATAATAAGAATAGAAAGATTATATCCATTTCCTAAAAAAAAAATAAAAAAAATATTAAATTTATGCAAAAATTCTAAAAATTTTATATGGTCTCAAGAAGAACCTAAAAATCAAGGAGCATGGTATTTTATAAAAAAAAATATGAAAAAAATAATTCCAAATACTATTTCATTAAAATGCATTAGTAGAAAATCTTCGTCTTCAGTTGCAACAGGATATATGAAAATACATATGAAAGAACAAGAAAAAATAATAAAAAATTCTTTATATTAACAGGAAAAAATATAAAATATGAATGATAATATAATTAATATATATGCTCCAGAATTCCCAGAATCAGTAACAAATGCAACTATAATAAATTGGGAAAAAAAAATAAATGAAAATTTAAAAAAAAATGAAACTATATTAGAAATAGAAACAGATAAAATAATAATGTCAGTATCATCACCATCTGATGGTATACTAAAAAAAATTTACAAAAAAAAAGGCTCTAGCATAAGTTCAAAACAAATATTAGGTAAAATAGTAAAAAATATTAAAGAAAATAAAAAAATATATGAAAAGAAAATTTCTCCTTCTGCTAGAAGATTAGTTAGAGAATATAATATAAATGAAAAAAATATAAAAAATATAGAAAAAAAAAATAGAATAACAAAAACAGATATAAAAAAAATAATAGATAATAAGAATAAAACATTTAAAACAAAAAATGAAAATAAAAGTTTTAATTTGTTAAAAAAAGAAAAAATAAAAAATAGTTATACTATTTCAATGAGCAATTTAAGAAAAAAAATATCTGAAAGACTTAAAAAAACTCAAAATAATGCAATAATGTTAACTACATTTAATGAAGTTAATATGAAAGAAATAATTAAAATAAGAAATAAATATAAAGAAAAATTTTTATATAAATATAAAACAAAATTAGGATTTATGTCTTTTTTTATAAAAGCGGTAGTAGAATCTTTAAGAGAATTTCCAGAAGTAAATACTACTATTGATGGAGAAAAAATTACATATTATAATTGTTATAATATAAATATAGCTATATCTACTAATAAAGGACTAATAGCTCCAATAATAAAAAATATAGATCTTATGAGTATGCAAGAAATAGAAAAAAAAATAATAGACTTAAAAATTAAAGCAGAAAAAAATAATTTAAAAATATCAGAAATGTCATCAGGAAGTTTTACAATATCTAATGGTGGTGTTTTTGGATCATTATTTTCTACTCCAATTATAAACCCACCTCAAACTGCTATATTAGGAATAAATAAAATTAAAAAAAGACCTATAGTAATAAAAAATAAAATAAAAATAAGACCAATGACATATTTATCTTTGTCTTATGATCATAGAATAATAGATGGAAAAAATTCTATAAATTTTCTTAAAAATATAAAAAATATTTTAGAAGATTTTTCTAGATTTACACTTCAAATTTAAAAAAAATAAAAACTATAGATATTTTAAATATTAATATAAATCTATAGTTTTAAAATAAATAAAATATAACATTTTATTAAAACATTATAAAAATTAAAAATATATTATATGAATATTGTTTTTTATAAAAAATGATAGTAAAATAAAAAATATAATAAAAAATTTTTTATAAAATGTTTATTATAAAAATAATATAGTGTATTTTATGAAAAAAATAGAATTAGTTTTAATAAGACATGGTGAAAGTGTTTGGAATAAATTAAATAAATTTACAGGATGGAAAGATATAAATCTTTCAGAAAAAGGTAAAAAAGAAGCTAATTTTGCAGCAGAATTATTATTAAAAAAAAATTTTATTTTTGATATGGCATTTACTTCATTATTAAAAAGATCAATATGTACTGCATGGATAATATTAAAAAAAATAGACAGATTATGGATCCCAGTTCATAAATCATGGAGGTTAAATGAAAGACATTATGGAGCTTTACAAGGATTAAATAAACAAGATGTTTCATTAAAATATGGAAAAGAAAAAGTTCAAGAATGGAGAAGAAGTTATAAAATAATGCCTCCAAAAATTAGTTTAAAAGATAAAAATTTTCCAGGAAAAGATCCAAAATATTATCAATTAGAACCTAGCATGATACCTAGATCAGAAAGTTTAAAATGTACTATAAATAGAGTGTTACCATATTGGAATAAATTTATTTTACCTGAATTAAAAAAAAAAAAAAAAATTATTATAGTAGCTCATGGAAATTCTTTAAGAGCATTAATAAAATATTTACATCATATAGATGAAAAAGATATTTTAAAATTAGAAATTCCAACAGGAAGACCAATTATATATGAATTTGATGATGAAATACAACCAATAAAATTTTTTTATTTATAAAAATATAGATATAATTTTAAAAAGGATATTACAAAATATGATAAGAAAAATAGGGGTATTAACTAGTGGTGGTGATGCCCCAGGCATGAATGCTGCTATTAGAGGGATAGTAATAACAGGAATAAAATCAGGAATGGAAATATTTGGTATAAAGGATGGATTTTTAGGGCTATATAGAAATAAAATAAAAAAATTAAATATAAAAATAGTATCTGACATGATAAACAAGGGAGGAACATTTTTAGGATCTTCTAGATTTCCAGAATTTAAAGAAAAAAAAAATAGATATATTGCAATAAAAAATTTAAAAAAAAAAAATATAGATTCCTTAATTATAATAGGTGGAGACGGATCTTATGTAGGAGCTCAAAAATTGAATGAAATGGGAATTTCTTGCATTAGTATTCCTAGCACTATAGACAATGATGTTTCAGGAACAGACTACACTATAGGATATTATACTGCTTTAGAAACAATAGTAAAATCTATAGATAAAATAAGAGATACATCTATATCTCATAAAAGAATTTCTTTAGTAGAAATTATGGGAAGAAATTGTGGAGATTTAACTTTACTGTCTTCCATAGCTGGTGGTTGTGAATTTTTAGTAATACCAGAAAATAAAATTTCTAAAGAACAATTATTGTTAGAAATATTGAAAGAAATAAAAAATGGAAAAAAACATTCTATAATAGTAATTACAGAAAATTTATATAATATACAATCATTAGCTAAATATATAGAAAAAAAAACTAATAGAGAAACTAGAGCAACAATTTTAGGACATGTTCAAAGAGGAGGAGTTCCTGTAGTTTACGATAGAATATTAGCATCTAGAATGGGTTCTTATGCAATAGAAATATTAAAAAAAGGATTTTCAGGAAGATGTATAGGAATAAAAAATGAAAAGATTGTACATAATAGTATAAAAGAATCTTTAAATGATATTAAGAAAAATTCAACACAATATTGGTTGAATTTATCTAAAAAATTATTCTAAAAATTTTTCAACAATTTTTATTATTGGAAATAGTGTCTTTACTTCTAAAGAAGCCCCTCCAACTAAAATACCATCTATATATTTTTTAGAAATAAAATTGTATACATTTTCTTTTGATATTGATCCTCCATATTGGACTATAACATTATTTTTTTTAAAAAATACATCTTTTTCACAAATATAACTTTTTATAAAATTATGAATATCATTCACATAATTTGGATCTGCTGAAATACCAGATCCTATAGCCCATATTGGTTCATACGCAATTATTGAATTTCTAAAAGCTTTCTCTCCAACTTCAATAAAAATTGAATCTATTTGATTTTTAATAAATATTTTAGATTTATTAAAATTTTCTTTAAAATATTCACCTATACATAATACAGGAGTTAAACCATTTTTTTTAACAATTTTGAATTTGCAAGCAACAATTTTATTGTTTTCAAAGTGATTAGTTCTTCTTTCTGAATGTCCAACTATTACATATTTTACATTAAAATCTTTTAACATATAAATAGAAGTTTCTCCTGTAAATGCTCCTTTTGTATGAATGTCTACATCTTGCGAAGCTATAATTATTTTACTGTTTATATTTTTTAAAATTTCATATAATTGACTTAAATATATTATAGGAGGAGATATAGATATATCACTTTTTACTCTAAATTTTATACATAAATTATTTAGTTCTATAAAAAATTTACTTAACATATTTTTTCTTCCATTTAACTTCCAATTACATAATATTAGCATATTTTTACCTAAAATATTTTTATCTGAACTAAGTTACTGTTTTATGTCAGTAACTTAGAGAAGATTTTATATAAAACACAAAATTATTTAATAAATATAGTTTTATATATTTTTAAATAAAAAAAAAATAAAAAATTTTAAAAATTTATATAATTAAAATATATTTTTAAAAATATAAAATTTATTATTTTTTAATTTTATCTTTTTTAGAAAAAATATTTTTTTTTATTTTTTTTAAAAAATTTTCTATAAAAGATATATTAACTATTCTATTCTTTCTATCAAAATTATCTATTTTAAATTCCATTTTATCATTAAAATTTGTTTTTAAAAAAGAATCTTTATCTATAAAATTATTAGATAAATTTAATTTTAATATAGCTTTTACTCCTTTAGAAAGATTTACATATATTTTTTTTTTTTCAATTTTATAAATTGTTCCTTTAATAATAGATTTTTTTTTGTGTTTTTTTACATATTTTTCAAATGGATCTTCTTCTAATTGTTTAATTCCTAAAGAAATTCTTTCTCTTTCTACATCAACCTGTAAAACTACAGCAGTAATTTTTTTATTCTTTTTATATTTTTTTACTGATTCCTCTCCAGAAGAAAACCAAGAAATGTCTGATAAATGAATTAGTCCATCTACATCTCCTATCAATCCAACAAATATTCCAAAATCAGTAATAGATTTTATTTTACCTTCTACAAAATCTCCTTTTTTATATTTCTTAGAAAAAATTTTCCATGGATTTTTTGTACATTGTTTTAAACCTAAAGATATTCTTCTTCTTTCTTCATCTATATCTAATATCATAACTTTTATATTACTATTTAAGTTAGTTATTTTAGAAGGATGTATATTTTTATTATTCCAATCCATTTCAGAAATATGAACTAAACCTTCTACTCCTTCTTTTATTTCTACAAAACATCCATAATCAGTTAAATTAGTTACTTTTCCTAATATTTTTGTTCCTATTGGATATTTTTTAGAAATATCTGTCCATGGATCTTTACTTAATTGTTTTAATCCTAAAGATACTCTTATTTTATTTTTATCAAACTTTAAAATTCTTATTTTTATCTTTTCTCCTAATTTTACTATTTCATTAGGATGTTTAACTCTTTTCCAAGCCATGTCAGTAATATGTAAAAGACCATCTACACCTCCAAGATCTATAAAAGCTCCATAATCTGTTAAATTTTTAACTATTCCTTTAACATTAGTTCCTTCTTTTAAATTCTTTAATAATTTATTTCTTTCTTCAGCATTTTCAAATTCTATTACAGCTTTTCTAGAAACTACTACATTATTTCTTTTTTTGTCTAATTTTATTACTTTAAAATCTAATATTTTACCTTCTAAATCATTTGTTTCTTTAACCGGTCTAATGTCTACTAATGAACCAGGAAGAAAAGCTCTTATTTCTTTTAATTCTACTGTAAAACCACCTTTTACTTTTCCATTTATAGTACCTTGTACATTTGAAACATTTTTATGAGCTTTTTCTAATTTTTTCCAAGATTCTTTTCTTTTAGCTTTTTCTCTAGATAATATTGTTTCTCCAAAACCATCTTCAACAGTATCTAAAACAACTTCTATAGAATCACCAATTTTTATATCTAATTTACCATTATAATCTTTAAATTGATCTATAGATATTCTAGATTCTGATTTTAATCCTGCATCAACTATAACAACATCTTTTTCTATATCCATTATAGTTGCAATTACTACAGAACCTGGTTTTGTTTGAATATTTTTTAAAGATTTTTCTAACAAATCTGTAAATGATTCATTCATATTTATAAATTTTAATATTATTTAACATAAATTTTGTGTCCTACAAAAAATAGTTATATTTTTTTTACTAATTATTTTCCTTATTTATTAGATGAAATACATATATTTTATATGCAAAAACTTAAAATATTTATAAAAAAATAAAATATTATTTTTTTTAAATATTAATACTTTTTTATAAAATTATAATAATTATAAAATTGAAATAATTAAAAAATATTAACTATATATTTTTATAATAACATTAAAATTAACACTAAAATAATAGTCTTGCAACTAACAAAAATATCATATAACAAATGATTTATTAATTTAATATTTTAAATTAATAATCTAAAAAAAATATTTTTTTATTTATTAATAAACTAAATTAAAAAAAAATTATTTTTTAAAATTACTAATAGAAAAAAGATTTTTAAAATATTTAGGAAAAGTTTTATTTACACAATTTGGATTTAAAATAGTTATTTTTTTTTCAGATAATGCTATTAAAGAAAAACACATAGCCATTCTATGGTCTTCATAAGTTTTTATATCGCAAGATATAAAATCTTTTGGAGGACATATTTCTATAAAATCTTTTCCTTCTTTTACAATAGCTCCTATCTTTTTTAGTTCTGATGACATTGCGCTAATTCTATCAGTTTCTTTAACTCTCCAATTATAAATATTTTTTATAATTGTTTTTCCTTTAGAAAAAAGAGCTAATATAGCCACTGTCATAGCAACGTCAGGCATATCATTCATATCTAGTTCTATAGAATTTAAATATTTTTTAGTAACTATAATACTATTGCTATTTACAATAGTACTAGCTCCCATTTTTTTTAAAATTTTTATAAATTTTGTATCTCCCTGTATACTATTTTTTCCAATTCCATTTACTTTTACTGATCCTCCTTTTATAGCTGCAGCTGCTAAAAAATAAGATGCAGAAGAAGCATCTCCTTCTACAAAAAAACATTTTGGAGAAATATAATTTTGATTCCCATTAATTTTAAAATAATAATAATCTTTATTAAAAACTTTTACACCAAAAATCTTCATTAATTTTATAGTAATATCAATATATGGTTTTGAAACTAACTTTTTTGTTATAAAAATTTCTGTATTATTTTTTACTAAAGGAGATGCAATTAATATAGAAGTTAAAAATTGACTAGAAATTTTTCCATTCAAATAAATTTTTCCTCCAGAAAATCCTCCTAGCACATTTATTGGAGGAAAACCATATATTTTTTTATATTTTATTTTAGCTCCACCAATTTTTAAAGCTTCTACTAAATGTTTTACAGGTCTACAGTTCATTCTATCGTTTCCATATAATTTTACATTATTTTTATATAAAGAAAAAATTGAAATTAATGGCCTCATAGCTGTTCCAGCATTTCCTAAAAAAATAGAAATTTTTTTTTTAAAATTAAATTTTTTTTTTGAACCTACTACAGTTATAGTGTTATTTTGTTTATTGCATTCTATTAAAAATCCAATTTTTTTTAAAGCTTTTATCATATATTTAGTGTCTTCACTAAATAAAAAATTTCTTATTATAGTTTTACCACTAGAAAGAGATGATAAAAGTAATACTCTATTAGAAATACTTTTTGAACCTGGTAAATTAATTTCTCCATTTACTTTTAATATTGGATGTATAGTAATTTTTTTTTGCATAAATTTCCTATAAAATTTTTATAAATATTTAAAATAATTCTATATATTAAAAAAAATTATCCAAATTTTTTTTCAAATTTTATCATAAAATTTGATAATTTTTTTACTCCTTCTAAAGGCATTGCATTATATATGGAAGCTCTCATTCCTCCAAATAAACTATGACCTTTTAGATACATTAGACCTTCTTCTTCAGATTTTTCTAAAAATTTTTTATTTAAACTATTTTTTTTTAATCTAAACGTTATGTTCATAATAGATCTATTTTCATTATTTATATCATTTATATATAAATAAGAATTATCAATTGTATCATATAACAATTTTGCTTTTATAAAATTGTTCTTTTCTATTTTTTCTATGCCTCCATTTTTTATAATCCATTCAAAAACAAGACCTGACATGTACCATGAAAATGTAGAAGGAGTATTAAACATAGAATTATTTTTATAATTTATAGAATAGTCTAAAATAGAAGGAGTATATTTATTATTATTAAATAACAATTTTTTTTTAATTATTAATATTGTAATTCCAGAAGGTCCTATATTTTTTTGAGAGCTGGCATATATAAGATCATAATTTTTTATTTTAATTTTTCTAGATAATATAGAAGAAGAAAAATCTCCAACTATTAAATTTTTATAAAAATTAGGTTCTTCATGTATAGCGATACCTTCAATAGTTTCATTAGGACAATAATGAATATATTTTGACGTATTATTAATATTCCATTTAGACATTTTTAAAATATATTTTTTTTTATTTTTAATTTTTTTAACATTTATTAAATTAATTTTAGAATATTTTACAGCTTCAAAATAAGCGCTCATAGACCAATAACCAGTATTTATGTAATCTGCTTCTTCATTAAAACTATTTAACAAATTCATAGGTATAGCAGAAAATTGACCTCTAGCACCTCCATGTAAAAACAAAATTTTATAATCATTTGGTATTTTTAATAAATTTCTAAAATTTTTTTCTATCTTTTTTGTCATTAAAAGAAACATATTACTTCTATGACTAATTTCTATTATAGAAGAACCTGAATTTTTCCAATTTAAGAATTCTTGTTTAGCTTTTTTCATAACATCTATTGGTAACATAGAGGGACCTGCACTAAAATTATAAATTTTATACATTATTTTAATAATAGAATATTTTATAAAAATAAAAATTTTATATTTTTTTATATTATATAAATTCTAATCCTTTCATATATCGATTTTTTAAAATATTAGGTATTTTTATTTTACCATTTCTGCATTGATAATTTTCCATTATTGCAGCTAAAGTCCTACCAACAGCTAATCCTGAGCCATTTAAAGTATGTACATATCTCTTATTTTTATTTTTATCTAAAAATTTTATATTAATTCTTCTTGATTGAAAATCTTTCATATTAGAGCAAGAAGATATTTCTATATATCTTTTTTGATAAGGAAACCAAACTTCTAAATCATATGATTTTGAAGAAGAAAATCCAATATCATTTGTACATATAGACATTTTTCTATATGGAAGATCTAATAATTTTAAAATTTTTTCTGCATGTTTAGTAATATTTTCTAAACAATAGTTTGATTTTTCAGGATGAACAAATTGAACCATTTCTACTTTATCAAATTGCTTAGTTCTTATTAAACCTTTATTTTTAGTTCCATAAGATGTGTTTTCATTTCTAAAACATGGAGTATTAGAAACAAAAAGTAATGGTAATTTATTTTCTGTAATAATATTGTTCATAAACAAATTAGTTAATGGAACTTCTGAAGTAGGTATTAAGAAAAATTTTTCTTTTTTCAAATATTTTTTAACTTTATCTTTATTAAATTTAACAGAAATTAAATCTCTATAAAATCTAGGAAGTTGACCTGTTCCATACAAACATTTTTCACGAACTAAATAAGGAACATAAATTTCTACATATCCATGATTTTCTATATGAACATCTAACATAAACTGTATTAATGATCTATATAATAATAATAATTTATCTTTTAAAATAAAAAAATTAGATCCAGACATTTTAGAAGCATTATAAATATCTAAATTTTTTTTTCCAAGTTCTATATGATCTTTTAATTTAAAATTATATTTTTTTATTTTACCCCACTTATAAACTTCAAAATTATCTTTAAAATCTTTTCCAAATTTAGTTTTTTCATCAGGTATGTTAGGTATTGTATAATAATATTTTAAAATTTTTTTTTCTAATTTACATAAATATATTTTTTTTTTTAATAAAATTTTATTACATTCTATAACTTTTTTTTTTAAAGTTTTATAATCTTTTTTAGCTAATTTTAAAAAACCAATTTTTTTAGAAGTTTTATTTCTATAACACTCTAAATTTTCTTTTTCAAACTTAATTTTTTTTATTTTTGTATTAATATCATTAATATAGTTTATATCTAAAATAAATCCTCTACTTTTTAATTTCTTATAAAATATATTAATATTATTTTTTAACAAATTAATATCTAACATATTATGTTTTTATAATTAGTATTGTTTTTTTAATTAAAGTATACATTATTTATACAAAATATAAATTAAATCAAAATTTTAAACATATAAAAATATCAAATTATGTATACTTATAAAATATAATTATAATATAATATTTTAAAAGTATATACAAAAAAAATATGATAATATTTATTAAAAATAATAATGAAAATTAAAATAATAAAAAGTAATTTAACAATATTAGGATCAGGACCTGCAGGATACACAGCATCAATATATGCATCTAGATCTAATTTATCACCTATATTAATAACAGGAGAAGAAATTGGTGGACAATTATTAAAAACAGAAAAAATAGAAAATTGGCCTTCTCAGTATGAATCTATAAGTGGTAAAAAATTAATGAAAAATTTTTATAAACATTCAAAAAAATTTGGTACTAAAATATATGAAGAAAAAATAATAAAAGTAATTTTTGAAAATTATTTAATAACTTTAATTAGTGAAAATGTTATATTTAAATCACATGCATTAATAATAGCAACTGGATCTATACCAAAAAAATTAGGAATAAAATCTGAAAAAAAATTTATTGGAAAAGGTATTTCTTCATGTGCTTTGTGCGATGGTTTTTTTTATAAAAATAAAATTGTCGCAATAGTAGGAGGAGGAAACTCTGCTATAGAAGAAGCAATATATTTATCAAAAATTGTAAAAAAAATATATTTAATACATAGAAGAAATACGTGGAAAGCTGAAAAAATATTAGTAGATAGATTACTACAAAAAACAAAAACTAATAAAATAAAAATTTATTTAAATTATGAAATAAAAAAAATATATGGGAATAATAATAACATAAATAAAATAAAAATATTATCAAAAAAAACTAAAAAAAATAAACAAATTTATATTTCTGGTTTATTCGTATCTATAGGATATATACCTCAAACAAATTTATTTAAAAAAAAATTAAAAATGGAAAATGGATATATAAAAACAAATTTTGGAAAACATGGAAATTTTACATCTACTAGTCAACCAGGAGTATTTGCTGCAGGTGATGTAATCGATCATGTATATAAACAAGCAATAACTTCATCTTCTTCTGGATGCATGGCTGCTATAGATGCTGAAAAATATTTGTCTAATATAAAAAATAAAATATAAATAAAAGAAGAAAAATATGATAAAAGAAAAACAAATAGAAATACAAGGAACTGTTATAGAAACTCTTCCAAATACAATGTTTAGAGTAGAATTAGAAAATGGTCATAAAATTATTGCACATATATCAGGAAAAATGAGAAAAAATTATATAAGAATACTTACTGGAGACAAAGTTACAATTGAAATGACACCTTATGATACAGAAAAAGGAAGAATAATATTTAGAAGTAGATGATATTAATATTAAAAAATATTTTAAATTTTTATTTTTTTTAAGTTTTAGGAATATAAAAATGAGAACAGAATATTGTGGAAACATTTCTATAAAATTTTTACTAAAAAAAGTATATTTATGCGGATGGATAGAAAAAATAAAAAATTTTGGACATTTTTTATTTTTTTATATAAAAGATGTAACAGGATATATTCAAATAATTGTAAAAGAAAAAAATATAAAAAATTTTAAAAAAATAAAAAATTTAAAAAATGGATTTTGTGTACAAATATTAGGAATTGTAATTAAAAGATATAAAAATAATATAAACAAAAAAATTATTAATGGAGATATAGAAATTGTTGCAGAAAAAATAAATATTTTAAGTAAATCTAAAAATATTCCTATAGATTTATTAAAAAAAAATAAAGAAAAAAATAGATTAAAATATCGTTATTTAGATTTAAGAAATGAAAATATGCAAAAAAATTTAATAATAAGAAGTAAAATTATTTACATAATACATAAATTTATGCAAAAAAATAATTTTATACACATAGAAACACCAATAATAACTAAATCTACACCAGAAGGAGCTAGAGATTATATAATACCTAGCAGAAAACATATAGGAAAATTTTATGCATTACCTCAATCTCCTCAAATATTCAAACAATTAATTATGATATCTGGATTTGATAAATATTATCAAATAGCTAGATGTTTTAGAGATGAAGATATGAGATCGAATAGACAACCAGAATTTACACAGATAGACTTAGAAGCTTCTTTTATAGACGAAAAAAAAATTAAAATAATTTCTCAAAAATTAATAAATAAAATTTTTAAAAAATTTTGTAAAATAAAATTTAAAAATATTAAAACCATAACTTATAAAAAATCAATTAAAAAGTATGGAACAGACAGTCCAGATATTAGAAATCCATTAAAAATAATAGAATTAACAAAATTATTTAAAACAGACTATATTCTAAAAAAATATAAAAAAATTATAGGAATATATATACCTAAAAAAAATAATTTATCTTTAAAAAAAATAACACATTATAAAAATCTTATAAAAACATATAATATTAATAATTTTTTTTTTATAAAAGTTTTAAAAAATATTAATAATATTAATATATATAAAGACATAAAAATAAATAAAAAAATAATAAAAAAATTAATTAAATTATATAAAATCAAAGAAAAAGACATAATAATAATGTTTATAACTAATAAAAAAAATATTTATAAAAAATTAGGAGAAATAATAAAAAAAATTGCAAATGATTTTAATCTAATAGACAAAAATTCTTATAAAGCTATATGGATAACAGAATTTCCTATGTTCAAAAAAAATAAAAAAGGAAAATTTTCTACAGTTCATCATCCTTTTACATTACCAAAAACAAAATCTATAAAAAAAATAAAAAAATATCCCAAAAAAATATTATCTAGATCTTACGACCTAGTAATAAATGGAAAAGAAGTAGGAGGAGGATCTGTGAGAATAAACAATGTAAAAATGCAAAAATTAATATTTAAAATAATAAATTTATCTAAAAAAGAACAAAAAGAAAAATTTGGTTTCTTTTTAAATGCATTAAAATATGGACCTCCTCCACACTCAGGAATAGCTTTAGGTCTAGACAGAATAATGATGATTATTACAAAAAATTTAGATATAAAAAATATAATTGCATTTCCTAAAACATCTAAGTCTTCATGTATTATGACAAATGCTCCTGACAAAATAAAAAATTCTTTTTTAAAAAAATTATATATTAAAATAAAAAAATAATATTATTACGCTTTTAAAATTTTTATAAAATTATTTTTTATATTTACATTATTGCTTTGTTTAAAAATTACTATTAAATCATTTTTTTTTATAAATTTATTTTTTAAAAGAAAAAAAATAACTTTTTTTTCTATATATTTTTTTTTAATTATTTTTTTTAAATAAACAGGAATAATTCCTTTACATAAAGTTAAATAATTTAAAATATTTTTATTATATGAAAAATAAAATATTAAATTTTTAGAAAACGTTCTAGAATAAATTAAAGATTTTTCTTTAGATTTATATATATTTATTATAGCTGAAACATGTTTTATATTATTCGACATGTGTACAGCAGAAGAAGATATAATTTGATTTATATTTTTTTTTTCATAAAAATTTGTTTTAAATTTTTTATTACAAAAAATTTTTTCAACTTCTATACAAATTTTACTCATACATAAAACTGTTTCTGAAGGATATTTTCCTGATGCAGTTTCAGCTGAAAGCATTACTGCATCAGCTCCATCTAATATAGAGTTAGAAACATCCATTACTTCAGCTCTTGTAGGAAATGGATTGTTTATCATAGATTCCATCATTTGAGTTGCTATTATTGTTATTTTGTTAAATTTTATAGAACTTTTAACAATTTTTTTTTGAGCTAATGCTATTTTTGACTCACTTATTTCTACACCTAAATCTCCTCTAGCTACCATAACAGCATCTGAAGCTATTATTATTTTTTTCATTATAGAATAATTATTTACTACTTCAGCTCTTTCTATTTTTGCAACTATTTTTATATCTCTTCCATAAGAATTAATTAATTTTTTTACAATATTTATGTCTTTATATGATTTAGGAAAAGAAATAGCTAAATAATCTAAATTTACTTTAGAAGAAAAAATTATATCTTTTTTATCTTTATTAGTAATAGATTTTGCTGACAAACCTCCACCTAATTTATTTATTCCTTTATTATTTAATAAAATTCCACCCATAATAACTTTTGTAATTATTTTTTTTTTTTTAATACATTTTACTTTTAAAGAAATTCTTCCATCATCTAACAACAAAATATCTCCATTATATAAATCTTTATATAAATTTTTATAATTTATACCAACAGAATTTTTATTTCCATATTTATTTTTTAAATTATAGTCTAATATAAAAATATCATTTTTTTTTAAAAAAATTTTTTTATTTTTAAATTTAGATATTCTTATTTTAGGACCTTGTAAATCTCCTAAAATTCCTATATTACAATTTAATTTATTTCTTAAAAAAAAAATCATTTTAATTTTTCTTAAATGATCAGTTTCATTTCCATGAGAAAAATTTAATCTAAATACATTAACACCATTAATAATCATTTTTTCTAAAATTTTTATATTATTTGTAGAAGGACCCATAGTAGCTATTATTTTAGTTTTTTTTAACTTTTTCAAAATATAATTCCTTTATATAAAATTAAATTGTGTTATTTAACAAATAAAACATAGAATATATAATTAAAAAATTTTAAAATATAAAAATAAAAATATTAAATTTTAATTAACTAAAACATTTATAATATTATTAAAAAATTTAAACAATACACTTTTTTTTAATATTAAAAAAATAAAAATATAAAAAATTATTTTTAAAATAATATAATAATAGTAAACATAATTATATATTAATTATAATATTATTAAAATGTTTTGAAAAATTAATAAAAAATAGGAAAAATATATATGAAGAATAATAATTATGATTTTGTAATTTTTGGTGCTAAAGGTGATTTATCACGAAGAAAATTATTTCCAGCATTATATAAATTAGAAAATAAAAAAATGTTATATAAAAAAACTAAAATAATAGGAGTAGGGAGAATAAATTGGACAAAAAATGATTTTTCCAAATTTGTAAAAAAATCTTTAAAAAAATTTTTAATAGAAAAAATAAATAAAAATACATGGAACAATTTAAAAAATAGATTGACTTTTTGTAATTTAGATATATGTGATACAAAAAATTTTTATAAATTAAAAAAAAAAATAAAAAAAAACAAAATTATAATTAATTATTTTGCAATACCTTCTAATTTATATTCAAAAATATGTAAAGGACTATATAAATTTAATTTAAATTTAAAAAATTCAAGAATAGTTTTAGAAAAACCAATAGGAAATTCTTTTTCAACGTCTAAAAAAATAAACAAAAAAATAGGAAAATATTTTGAAGAATCCCAAATATTTAGAATAGATCACTATTTAGGAAAAGATACTATAATAAATTTATTGTATTTAAGATTTACTAATTCAATATTTTATAATAATTGGAATAACAAAAGTATTGATCATGTGCAAATAACTATAGCAGAAAAAATAGGAATAGAAGGTAGAAATGAATATTTTAATAAAACAGGTCAAACTAAAGACATGTTTCAAAATCATATTTTGCAAATATTAACTATAATAACTATGAAAGAACCAAAAAAAATAAATTCTAAAAACATAAGAAAAGAAAAAATAAAAATATTAAAAAAACTACATTTTATAAAAGAAAAAGAAATACATAAAAAAACTGCAATAGGACAATATTCTTATGGAAAAATTAATAACATAAAATTATCATCATATAATTCAGAAATTTTAGAAAAAAAAAATAGTAATACTGAAACATTTGTATCTATTAGGGTAGATATAAAAAATAAAACATGGAAAGGAGTTCCATTTTATATAAGAACTGGAAAAAGATTACCTAAAAAATGTTCTAAAATAGTGATAGTCTTTAAAAATACTACACCTAAAATTTTTGATAAATTTTCAGATTTCATTAATAATAAACTTGTTATATATTTAGAACCAAATGAAAGAATATATTTAAAATTTTTAAATAAAATTCCAAGTTTAAATAAAAAATGTAAATTAAAAAGTTCAAAAATGTATTTTAAGTATTCAAAAACATTTAAAAACAAAAATATTCCAGACTCTTATGAAAAACTTTTATTAGAATGCATATTAGGAGATCAATCTTTATTTGTTCATGTAGACGAAGTAAAATATTCTTGGAAATGGATAGATAATATAATTAATATTTGGAAAAAAGTTTCTAAAAAATCTGAATTATATTTATCAGGAACATGGGGTCCTTCTCTATCTAAAAAAATTATTGAAAGAGATGGAAGAAAATGGATATAAAAATATTTTTAAAAAATATTATTAAAATAATTTTTTTTATAAAATTTATTTTAAAATTATTATATAATAAAAATATAAAATTAATAAAATTAAATTTTTATTTTATTTTAAAAATAAAAATTTTAATTAATTAAAACTTTTTATAAATATTTTTAAAAATATGTCATTATATAATTTATTATAAAATTTTGTAAAAGTAAAAATAAAATTAAATAATATGTTAAAATTTCTTGTAAGTATAAAAATATATTTATATATTTTTATATATAATATTATCTTTTAAAAAATTTTTATATTTAAAATAAAATATATTATTAAAATATATATTTATATGATATAATAAGATATAAAATTTTAATTTTATAAAATCTATAATTAAAAAATATTATTTATATATTTTATTTATAAAATATTTTATTTATATATAAAATATGTTATTATTTATAAAAATTATATTTTTTTTAAAATAAAAATTTATTTTTATATCGTGGTCGATAACCACGTTAGGTAAGACAAGTTACAATTCTGTTTATGTATGGCATTTTTAAATTAAAATTTTTAGAACAAAGTAGTTGAAATTACTTATCTTTTGAATCTTAAATTCATGCCTCATGCAGTAATGTTTCTAGTTTATCTATACGTTATATGTTTAGACCTATATAAATATATTCAAAGGAAAAATTACAAAAATGGCAAAAATAAAAGGTCAAGTTAAGTGGTTCAACGAATCTAAAGGTTTTGGTTTCATTACACCGGAAGATGGAAGCAAAGATGTTTTTGTACATTTTTCTTCTATACAAAGTGAAGGATTTAAGACTTTATCAGAAGGGCAAAACGTAGAATTTGAGATTCAAGATGGTCAAAAAGGTCCAGCCGCTGTTAACGTATCTTCTATATAAACATGAATAAAAATAGAATATTATAAATTTTATTTTATGATTGTTTTAATTTTATATGTGCCTTTACAAAAATGTTGTAAAGGCGCTGTATATAAAATTTTTTAAATAATTAATTTTTAAAAAATATATATATTTAAAACTGTTAATTTTAAATTTTATAATAAAGTTTATTATTTTTTATTTTACGGAGTATTTAATGGAGATAATTTTAGATCCGTCTAATTGGGCCGGTCTATTAACTTTAATTATTTTAGAAGTAACATTAGGAATAGATAATTTATTATTTATAACAATTATATCAAATAAATTACCTCCATATCAAAGAGATAAAGCTAGGATAATAGGTTTAAGTATTGCATTATGTATTAGATTAATATTATTATTTTTAGTATCTTGGATTACAACACTAAATAATACTATTATTCAAATAAAAAGTTTTAAATTTTCTAGTAAAGATATAATACTATTTTTTGGAGGTATATTTTTATTATTTAAAGCAATAACAGAATTGAATGAAAGATTAGACCATACAAAAAGTATAAAAATAGAAAATAAAATATATAATAGTTTTTGGTTCGTAATATTACAAATAGTTTTATTAGATGTAATTTTTTCTTTAGATTCAGTAATTACATCTTTAGGAGTAGTAAATAAATTATCTATGATGATATTATCTATGATAATTGCTATGATAATAATGTTATATGCTGCTAAAATTATTACAAAGTTCATAAATAAACATCCAACAATAGTATTGTTATGTATCAGTTTTTTGTTAATGATAGGTCTTAGTTTAATAGCAGAATCAACTGGGTTTTTTATACCAAAAGGATATTTATATGCAGCTGTAGTATTTTCTACATTAATAGAACTATTTAATCAAATAGCAAAAAGAAATTTTATAAAATATCAGTCTAGCATGCCTATGAGAAAAAGATTAGCTGAAATAGTTATAAAATTAATGTCAAAAAAACAAAAAAAAGAATTTATAAAAAGGGAAAAATTTAAAAAAAATAACTATATATCTAACTCTAAAAGAGAAAATGAAGAATTTAAGGATGAAGAAAGATATATGATGCATGGAGTTTTAACTTTAGCGCTTAGATCAATAAGAAGCATAATGACTCCAAGAGGAGAAATTTCTTGGGTAAATTCAGAACACAAAAATAGTAAAATTAGATCTCAATTATTAAAAAGTCCACATAGTTTGTTTCCAGTATGTAAAGGAGAATTAGATAAGATTATAGGAATAGTTAGAGCAAAAGAAATGTTAATAGCTCTAGAAAAAAAAATAAATATATTAGATTTTTCTTCTAAAACTTTACCAATAATAATACCAGATACTTTAGACCCAATAAATTTACTAAAAATATTAAGAAAATCAAAAGGTAATTTTGTAATAGTTACAAATGAATTTGGAGTTATACAAGGTTTAATAACACCATTAGATGTTTTAGAAGCCATAGCTGGAGAATTTCCGGATGCAGATGAAACGCCAGATGTAATAGAAGAAAAAAATAGTTGGTTAGTTAAAGGAAATACAGATTTACATTCTTTAGAACAATTATTAAATGTAAATAAATTAGTAGATAAAGAAAAAAAATGTGCTTCTTTAGCTGGTTTATTAATTGCAAATACAGGAAATATACCAAATATAGGAGAAACTATTAAAATAAATAATCTAGAATTTACTATTTTAAAGTCAAACAGATATAAAATAAAGTTAGTAAGAATAAAAAAAGTTAATTTATAAAAAACAAAAATATAATTAATATAAAAAATGAAAAAAAATATTTTATCTTTAGATAGTTCTAACAAAAGTTGTTCTGTAGCATTGTTAATTAAAAAAAAAATAGATTATATATTTAACAAATGCAAAAATAATTATGAAGAAAAAATTTTTCCAATGATTAAAAAAATAATAAATAGAAATAAAATAAATATAAACAATATTAAAATAGTTGCTTATTCCAATGGGCCTGGAAGTTTTTCTGGAATTAGAATATCTTCTAGTATCGCAAAAAGTTTTTTTTTAAATAAAAAAATAAAATTATTTGCTATATCTTCATTAAAAATAATTGCAGAAAATTTCTGGAAAAAATATAAAAAAAGAAATTTAATAGTATTAATTAAAAACAAAAAAAATAATTTTTTTTATGGAAAATATTATAGAAAAAAAAATGGTATATGGATTGGTAAAAATACAGAAAAAATAGTTACTTTAAAAAAATTAATAAAAAAAATTATAAAAATAAAAAATATAAATATTTCTGGAAAATTTGAAAAATTAGAAATAAAAAAAGCTTTAAAAGAAATAAAATTTAAAAAAAAAATATTTTTTTTTAAAATAAAATTTCCAAATGCAAAATATATAATATATATAGTTCAAAAAATATTAAAAAACAAAATAATTAGAAATGATTCATCATCTTTTCCTAAATATTTAACATAGAAACTAATTACTTATCTTTTTTTAAAAAATTTATATATAATTCTAATATATAGAAATTTTTATTTTTTTTTTCATTTATTTCTACATTATATAGTTTAGAATCTGTTTTTAAATATTTTTTTATGGTAAAAATAATATCATTTTTTAAATTTTTTAAATTACTTATCTGAAAATTATTTTTTTGATTTTTTGAAATTATGTAATTAAGTCTTTTTTTTGCAATACTAGCTGTATTTTTATTATTAGAATAGAAAAAATATAAAAATGACATATAATTTTATCTCCAAAACAACCATTTTAAAAAACTTTTTTCTTTTTTATAAATTTTTATTGGAATCTTTTCTCCTAAAAATCTTTTTACAGTATCTTTATAAGATCTTCCAGAAATAGAATTTTTTTCTAAAATTATTGGAATTCCTTTATTAGATGCATTTAATATAGAAGAATCTTCTGGTATTATTCCTATTATAGGTATTTTTAAAATGTCTAATATATCATCTAAACTTAACATCTGACCGCAATCTACTCTTTTTTGATCATATCTAGTTAATATTAAATGTTCTAATATAGGTTTTTCTCCTGTTTCTGATCTTTTAGAAGTAGAAGAAATTATTCCTAACATTCTATCAGAATCTCTAACTGAAGAAATTTCTGGATTGGCTACTATTATAGCATCATCTGCAAAATATATAGATATAATAGCACCATTTTCTATTCCAGCAGGGGAATCACAAATTATAAATTCAAAATTCATATCAGACAATTTTTTAAAAACTTTGTTAACTGAATCTTTTGTTAACACACTTTTATCTCTAGTTTGAGATGCAGGTAATATATATAAATTATCTATTCTTTTATCTTTTATCAAAGCTTGATCTATAGATATATCATTATTTAAAACATTAACAAAATCATATACTACTCTTCTTTCACATCCCATAACTAAATCTAAATTTCTTAAACCTATATCAAAATCTATTACTACAGTTTTTTTACCTAATTTTGCTAAACCTACAGATATAGAAGCACTTGTTGTTGTTTTTCCAACTCCACCTTTTCCTGAAGTAACTACAACTATTCTACTCATTAATATAATTTCCATTATTATTAAAAATTTTTATAATTATATTTTTTTTATACATATGTTATTGTCTCTTAAAAAAAAATAAGAAGAATTACCAATAAATTTTTTAGGAATTTGATCATATAACCAATAATTAGTATAAATAGCTATAAGTTCTGGATAACAAAATTTACAAAAAATTTTAGAAGATAAATTACCTAAAGATCCAGCTATTGCTCTCCCTTTTAAAGATCCATATACATGAATATTACCATTAGAAATTATTTCTGCTCCATAACTAACATTGTTTATTATTATTAAATCAGAATTTTCAGAATAAATTTTTTGACCTGATCTAACAGGGTGACTTATTGTAATTGATTCATTTTTATTTTTTATAGTATCTTTTTCATTTTTAATATTTTTGATTTTAATATTAGGTAAAAATTTACTTTTTCCAATATTCAAATATGATATTCCTGAACCAATTATATAATTTTTCAAATTACAGTTTATACAACCAGAAAAACCTATTATTTTAAATTTAAAATATAATATTAACTTTTTTGTTAATATCCAATCTGGTATTTTCATATAAAACATAATATTTATTACTATAGAAGTACTTTTTAAAATATTCGGAAACTCTCTAATTTTTTTTTTAAAATATATTTCAAAATTCTTTAAATCATATTTATATAAATTCAAAACTAATAAAGTAAAATTCTTTCCATAAAATTCTAAACCATATTTATTCATACAAATTTTTCATATTAAAAAATAATAGTATAAAAATTAAAATTATATAAAAATTTTATTATAAAAAATTATATATATTACCCAGAGCGGGAATCGAACCCGCAAAGCTAAAAAAGCCGAGGGATTTTAAGTCCCTTGTGTTTACCTATTTCACCATCCGGGCAATTATAAAAACAAAAAAAAAATAATTTTTTATAGGCGTATCCCGGAGTCGAACCGAGTTTTTCGGATTTGCAATCCGACACATAACCAATCTGTCAATACGCCATATTAAAAATATAATTTTATAAAAAATAATTTATTTAAATAATATCATAAAAAAAAAATAAATCAAATTAATATTTTAACTATCTATTTTACATTTTTTATAATAAAATATATACTAAATTTTATTGTAATTTTGTTTATTTTTAAAATTTGGAGGAATGGCCGAGTGGTTTAAGGCAGCGGTCTTGAAAACCGCCGATGAGAAAATCTCATCCGAGAGTTCGAATCTCTCTTCCTCCTAAAAAATATTTATTGTAATATTTTTAATCATATTTAATTTTTTTTATAACTTTATAAAATTTAGAAAAATTAAATCCAAAAATGAACAAAGAAAAAAAATAAGAAAAAAAAGAAATTAATAAAAACAAAAATAAATATAAAAATCTAATTATTATATTAGAATATAAATAAACATAAATAAAAATATTTTTTATAAAATACATAGTTAATATCATTAATAATATAGAAAAAGTTATAATATATAAAAATCTATACCAATTTTTTTTAAATAGAAATATATTTTTTTTATTCAAATAATAGAATAAAAATAATAAATTTACCCAAGATCCTATACTAAATGATAAAGCTAATCCTATATGTTGTAACTTACTAACTAGAAATATATTCATAACTTGCGCGGAAATTATACTAAATATTGATATTTTCATAGGAGTTGAAGCATCTTGTCTGGCATAAAATGCTGAAACTAATACTTTAGTTAATACCATTGAAACAAGTCCAAAAGAATAAGCAATTAAAGTTTTTTGAGTCATTAAAGTATCAAAGGAACTAAAATTTCCATATTGAAATAAAGTAAATATTATATATTTAGAAAAAAAAGCTACAAATAAAGAACTGGGAACAGAAATTATTATACTTAATTTAATTCCCCAATCAAATAAATCAAAAAATTTATTTTTAAGATTTTTATAAAAAAAATTAGATAAATAAGGTAATAATATTGTAGATAAGGAAGTTCCAAGTATTCCAGCTGGAAATTCTATTATTCTATCAGCATAATATATCCAAGAAACTGAACCAGATATTATTAATGAAGATATTATAGTATTACACAAAAGTGAAATTTGATTAGCTGATACTCCTAACATAGCTGGAAACATTTTTTTTAAAAATAAACATATTGGTTTATTTTTAAAATTGAAAGATGGAATAATTAATCTATTAATTCTATATAAATTAAAAATCTGCAAAATTATTTGTATAAATCCTCCAAACAATACACTATATCCTAAAGACAATATGCTTGGAGAAAAATATTTAGAAAAAAAAATAGAAAATATTATCATACTTATGTTTAAAAAAACTGGCATAAAAGAAGAAGATAAAAAGTGATTCCATGCATTTAATACACATGCAGACAAAGCAACTAAACAAATAAAAAAAATATATGGAAAAATTATTTTTAGTAATAAAACTGTTATATTATATTTATCAAAATTTTTTAAAAATCCAGGAGCTATCAATAAAATAATTTTAGAAGAAAAAAACACTCCTAAAAAAATTAATACTGCTAATATTAAAATTATCAGTCCAAATATATTAGAAATAAATTTATTAACTACTTTGTTATCTTCTTTTTTTTTTAATTTTATTAAAATTGGCAAAAAAACTTGCGAAAAAGCTCCTTCAGATAATATTTTTCTAAAAAAATTAGGTATTTTAAAAGCTATAAAAAAAGCATCTGTATACATTGATACACCAAAACATCTGGCAATATAAATATCTCTTATAAAACCAACAAACCTAGAAAAAAAACTAATTAAACTTATTGACAATATAGATTTTAAAAATGCCATAATTTTACTACCTTCAATTACTAATTTAAAAATAAAAAATAAGGTTTATTATAATTTTTTTTAAAAATATATTATAAATTTTAAAAATTTTAATAAAATATATAAAAAATAATAAAATAATAGATTTTATTGAAATAATTTTATATTATTTTATACTAAAATATTTTTAATTATTTTTTGTTTTTAATTTAAAAATACTTCAATATAACATATTAAAATTTTCAAATTATATAAAATAAAATATTTTATAAATTTTAAAAAATATTTAAATAAAAAATATTTTTTTTATAAAATATATTAATATATATATACATATGTAAATATATAATATTATAATAAATAAAGTATTTTTTTAAATTATAAAAATAATATTAAAAAATTGTTTAACATAATGAGTAGAAAAAAATGATAAAAATTATAAATGACTATTTAGAATTAAATAAAATGATTTTAAATTTTAAAGCTCTTAAAGTAGAATCTACTGCATCAAATATTGCAAATTATAAAAGTGCAAATTATAATAAAAGAAATATAAAATTTAAAGAAATTATAAAAAAAATTGATGATATAAAAAAAAAAAAAGAACTTTACATAACTTGTAATAAACATATAAAAAAGTCAAAAACTATTAACTTAAAAGATTATATGAAAATTTTGGAAAAAAGAAAAAACTATAAAAAAAATAATAAAATAGATGTAAATAAAGAAAAAATGAAATTTTTAAAAAATAGTTTAAATTATCAGTTAGCAGCAACATCAATAAGTAAAAAAATAAGAAATATATATTTAGCTCTTCAAGGATAACAAAAAATGTCTTTAACTAATATATTAGATATATGTTCATCAGCTATGAATGTAGAAGAAAAAAATATTGAAATACATACTAACAATATTTCTAATGCTGAAAGCATAGAAAACAAAAATGGAAAATTTAATCCATATAAAGCAAAAATAGCAATAGTTGAAACTTATAAAAAAAATATAAATTCTCCAGAAATGTTGAGAATAAAAAAAATAATTAATACAAAAGATCCATATAAAAAAATTTATAATCCAAATCATCCTCTTGCTGATTCTAAAGGATATTTGAAATTATCTAATGTAAACTATTTAAATGAAACAGTTAATTATTTAAATGCTGCTAAAAGATATCAAGCAAATTTGGAAATAGTACAAACAATAAAATATATGATTTTAAAAACTATTGATATATCTAAATAATTAAAAATTTTAGGTATTAAAAAATTAATATAATATTTTAATTAATTTTTAAATAAAATTATAATACTAATTTAAATTAGTTAAGGAAAATATGTTAATTACTAATGTAACAAACAATGAAAAAAATAAATTAAATGAAAAAAAAATAGAAAATAAAAAACAAGAAACAAATTCTTTAGGAAACAAAACAATAAATTTTTATGATGACAGTAATGAAATAAATAAAGTTATGAATGATAAAGATATAAAAAAAAATATTGTATATGTACAAAGGGGAAAAAAATTATTAGGTGAAATATTTGATAATTTTTTTAATAGGAAACAAGCTACATATTATGGTTTATTTAGACTTATAGATAAAGATGGAAATGTATCTGTTAGTGCTAAAAGAGATTTCACTATGAATAGTGAATTCAAAATAGTAAACAATGATGGAAAATATTTAACAGGTCATTTATTTGACAAAGTTAATGACGTTAATATACCTAAAAATGAATTAAAACCTGAAATATTAGATTTTTCTAAAAAATTTTTACCAATAATAAGAAAAACAAATCAAATAAATATAGAAGCTAATTTAAATACAGAAGAAGAAGTAAAAGAAGAAATAAAATTTAATCCATTAAATCCATTAACTTATACAATAAAACGAAGTATTCCGGTATATGATAATTTAGGACATCATAATGATTTAGATATATATTTTTTAAAAAATGCAGTAAATTCTTGGAGAATAATATCCATAAATAAAAAAAATAATGAAAGATACGACCAAAATTATATATTTTATAATAGAGCTAATAATAAAATACATATAATGGGATCTGGAATAATTGTAAAATCTGATTTTAATCCTAGTACAAAAAATAAAATATTATTTAAATGTACTGATATCACAACAAATAAAAATAAACCTACATATTTTAAAAAACTTAAAGCAGATGGAGCTCCTATGAAAAGTTTAAGTCATTATGATATATGTCCTAATGGAGATGTTATAGGAGTATTTTCAGATGACACAAGAGGAAAATTAGGATTTGCTGAAATAATAAAATTTCCAGAAGATGTAAGAAAATGTTTAGAAGAACCATCTATTAGCAATACTAATGAAAGTTTAATAAATTTTTTAAAAAAAGTAGAATTTAATGAAAATGTAAAAAAAACAAAAAATTAATATTTTAAAAATTTAAAATAACAAAAATATTAAAAAAATAGAGATATAAAATTAATATGAAAAATGAAATTTGTTCTTGCATAAATTTTGCAAATAGAATATTAGAAAAACAAGAAATTATAAATAACAATTTATCAAATTTATCTACTATAGGTTTTAAAGAAAAATTTAGTTATTTTTTAAAAGTTTATAATAAAAAAAATAAAAATATAAAAAATGAAAAAATTAATTATTATAATAATTCCATTGGTCAATTAAATAATACTAATCAACCATTAGATTTATACTTAGTTAATAAAAATGGTTGGTTTTTAGTAAAAGCAAAAAATTCTAAAATATATTTAACTAGAAATGGAAATATTAAAATTAATAAAAAAAATGCTCTTAGCATAAATAACAATTTTTTAATAGGTATAAATAATAAACCAATATATATACCTAAAAATTATTTTCCAAAAATAAAAAATAATGGAGAAATTATTATAAATTATAAAAAAAAATTTTTAAATAAAGAAAAAGTAATAGGAAAAATAAAATTTAAAGAAATAAATATAAACAAATTAAAAGAAGCACATAATGGATTATTTGAAATTAAAAATAAATATTATAAAAAATATTTAAAAAATAAAAATTTAGAAATAAAAACTGGAATTTTAGAAGGTAGCAATGTAAATTCTATATCTAATATTATAGAAACTACATCAAATTCTAGAACATTTAATACTATAATGAAAATTATATCTACTATAAATGAAAATGAAAAAATAACAAATAAAATATTAAATATAAATAATTAAAAAGGAAACATAATTATGATGCCATCTATGTGGATATCAAAAACTGGATTAGATGTACAACAAAATAATATGAACATAATTTCTAATAATCTAGCAAATGTAAATACAATCGGATTTAAAAAATCAGTAGCTATATTTGAAGATTTGATATACAAAGCTACTAACAATAATATAAATGAAAAGTATGATGAAAATAATAATTCAAATAACTATTTTGATGCCGGAGCTGGAGCTAGAACTAGAGAAATACAAAAAAATTTCAGTCAAGGAAATTTGTTAAAAACAGATTCTAATAAAGACATTGCTATAAATGGAGATGGATTTTTTCAAATACAAATGTCAGACGGAACTTTAGCTTACACTAGAAATGGATCATTTTTAATAAACAATAATAGACAATTAGTAAATAAAAATGGATTGTTGTTGCAACCAAATATTACATTGCCTGAAAATTTTAACAACATTTACATTAATAAAAATGGAATAGTTAGTGTTAATATTAATAATAAAAAAGAAAAAATAGAAATAGGACAAATAAATATAGCTATGTTTAGAAACAATCCGGGACTAGAAAGTATAGGAAATAATTTATATAAAGAAACTTCTATGTCTGGAGAGCCATTAGAAACTGTTCCTGGAACATATGATGCTGGAGAATTAGAACAAGGATATTTAGAAAGTTCAAATGTAAATATAGCAGAAGAACTAATAAATATGATACAAACTCAAAGAGCATATGAAATAAATAGTAAAGCTATAAACGTATCAGATAAAATGTTACAAAAAATATGTGAAATATAAAAAAATGCATTATAAATTTAATAAAATAACTTTAAAAACTAATAAAACAAAATAAAATTTAAAGTAAAAAAATGAAAAATACCAAATTTTTAATTCCTATTTTAATATATATATTATACAAAACATGTTCTTTTAATAATTATAATGAAAAAAATATATTAGAAAAAAATAATTATATATATAAAAATATTAAAAATGAAAATGATGGATCAATATTCAAAGAAAACGTTTTAATAGAAAAAAAATATGATTCTTTATTTGAAAAATATAAAAAATATAAAGTAGGAGATTTAATATCAGTTTTAATACAAGAAAATACAATAGCTACTAATAGATCAGCTGAAAATACTAAAAGATATGCTAGTAGTGCATTAGGAGCAAAAGAAAAACAACATGGAGGTAATAAATTAACTACGATATTAAAAAATATTTTTAGATTAAATCAAAAATCTGAAAATAAATTATTTGGTTCAGGACAAAATTTTTCAGAAAATTTTTTATCTGGAATAATTACAGTTACAGTAAAAAAAATTTTACCTAATGGAAATCTACTTATATCAGGCAATAAAAATATAGTTATAAATAAAGGAAACGAAACAATAAAATTTTCAGGAATAATAAATCCTGATGACATAAGAAAAAATAATAAAATAATTTCTACTAGTGTAGCTAATGTAAAAGTAAAATATTTTAGAAATGATTATACGAAAGAAATAGAAAATATGGGATGGTGGCAAAGATTTATTTTAAATGTTATACCAATATAAAAATATTTTTATATACAACATAAAGAACATAAATGAAAAAAATATTAATTTTTAGTAAAATACTTATATCATTATTATTTTTATTTAATAGTACGTTTTCTTTCGCAGAAAAAATTAAAGATCTAACTAATATAGACGGAATAAGAGACAATCAATTAATTGGATATGGTCTAGTAGTAGGTCTGAATGGAACTGGAGATTCAGTTTCACAAGCTCCTTTTACTTTATATGCTTTAAAAAATATATTATATAAATTAGGAATAATTATAAAAAAAAATAATAATATTCAATTAAAAAATATAGCCTCAGTAATGGTTACTACAGAACTTCCATTATTTTCTGAAATAGGACAAAAAATAGATGTAAGAGTTTCTTCTATAGGGAATTGCAAAAGTTTAGAAGGAGGTACTTTAATAATAACACCATTGAAAGGAATAGATAATAAAATTTATGCAATAGCACAAGGTAAAATAATAATAGAAAAAAAAAATCATAAAAAAAATAAAAATTTTAATTTAAATTTTAACGAACCTAAAAATTCTGGTAAAATATTAAATGGAGGAAATATTGAAAAAATAGTAGAAAATAATTTTTATAATAAAAAAATAATAAATTTGCAATTAAAGCATGAAAACTTTGAATTAGCAAAAAAAATTAGTGATGAAATAAATAAATATTATCCAAATACGGCAATACCTATAAATTCAAAAAAAATAACTATATTAAATGAAACACAAACAAATAATATAGTAGAAATAATATCTAATATACAAAATATAAATATAAAAGTTCCAATAGAACCAAAAATATTTATAAACATAAATAATGGATTAATAATAACAAATAGTAAAATAAAAATAGAACCATGTAGTATAAATTATAAAAATTTATATATAAATTTAAAAGAAAATATAAAAAAAATTGATAAACAAATTAAAGAAAATCAAATAATAATAAATAGTAGTATTTTTTTAGAAGATATATTGCCAATGTTAAAAACTTTTAAAATAGAAACAAATGAAATAATAGAAATATTAAAAATATTAAAATCATCTAAATGTTTATCAGCAAAAATAGAAATTTTAAAATGAAAATATTAAATAATGAAAATTATACAATTAAATCAAATAATATATATGAAAATCAGAAAAACAATTCTAATATTATAAAAGAAAAAATAGAAGAAATATTTATAAAAATACTTTTAAAAAATATTAGAATGACAATTCCAGAAAATACGTTATTTAACGAAAAAAAAAATGAAGTTTATAATGAAATTTATGATCAACAAATATCTGAAATACTTAGTAAAAGAGGATTAAATATAATAAACAATAAATATAATCAAAAATAAAAATTTTTATATAAAATAGCAGGAGAAATATATATTAAAAAATATAAATACTCCTGCACAAAATATAAAATATATAAAAAAAAATAATTTTTTTTATAATTAAAAATAAAAAATTTTAATATATTATTGTAGTTTTATTAGTATTATATTTTTTTATAATTTTTTTTAACATATTTTTTTTTTTTTTATTTTTATGTAATCCTAAAATAAAAAAATTTGGATATTTTATATTTTTACTAAAAAATATTACAATTTTTTTATTTTGTTTTGTTTTTATAATATTATTAATATAATTTATTTTTTTTTTTTTAAAAAATATGTTAGTTGTTGCAGGGACAATTATATTTACTTGATAAACATTATCTTTATAAATTTCTTCTTCTACTAATCTAAATATCGACAATAAAAAAGACTTATTATCTATTAATAAACCATCTCCATTACATCTATCACATAAATAATAATTATATATTTGTAATACAGAGCTTAATCTCTGTCTAGACATTTCTAATAATCCAAATTTAGATATATCTCCTACCTTAATTTTAGCTTTATCCATTTTAATTAACTTCTTTAATCTATTTTTTAAAATTTTTTTATTTTTTAAAAACTCCATATCTATTAAATCTATTACTATTAAACCTCCTAAATCTCTAATTTTTATTTGATGAAATATTTCTTCTATAGCTTCCATGTTTGTATTAAAAGCTGTATCTTCTATACTATTATATTTTTTAGATCTAAAAGAATTAACATCAATAGCAGTTAATGCCTCAGTATTATCTATAGTAATAGACCCCCCAGATTTTAATGTTATTTTTCTTTTAAACAAATTATTAATTTGAGATTCTATTTTGTAAAAACTAAATAAAGAAATATTTTTACTATATACTTTTATATTTTTTAAAAAAGAAATATTTTCTATATAAAAAAAATATTTATAAATTTTTTTTAATATTATTGGATTATCTATAATTATTTTATCTGTATCTTTATGTAAGCAATCTTTAAAAGTTTTTATTACTATATCATTTTCTTTATAAACTAGACCTGGATTTTTTGTCATTTTATATTTTTTTTTTATTTTTTTCCATAATTTTATTTTTATATCTATTTCTTTTTGAAGTAATTTTATAGAAACATTTGAGCTAGCTGTTCTAATTATAAAACCCATATTATTAGGAACTTTTATAAAAGAAATAATTTTTTTTATTCTAGTTCTAGTATTTCCTGTTATTTTTTTTGATATTCCTTCTTTATTTATGCTATAAGGCAGCAAAACAGAATATATTCCTGGCAGACTTATATATGTAGTTAAAAATGCTCCTTTGTTTTTTGTTTCTTCTTTAATTACTTGAACTAATATATATAAATCAAATTGAAAAAAAATATTTTTATCTTTAAAATTTATATTATTATTATAATATAATTGTAAATTATATATTTCTTTTATAGGAAGAAATCCATTTTTTTTTACACCATAATTTATAAAAAAAGCATCTAAACTTTTTTCAAATTTTACTATTTTACCTTTATATATATTATATTTATTTTTTTTATTTATATTATTTTCTATATTTAAATAACATAATTTATTATTATCTAAAATTGCTATCCTTGTTTCTTCTTTTTTAGTAGAATTTATTAACATTATTTTCATAAAATTATATTTTAAACCTAAAAAACAATAAAAAAATATATTAACACAATATTATAACTATCAAAAAGTTTTAAACAAAAATAAAATATTATGTATTTATATAAAAAATACATAAAACTTAATATATAATAAAGTATTTAAATTATATGAAAAAAATAAAAAAAAAATATACTAATGTAAAAAAAATATTAATAGAAAAAAATTCAATAGGACAAAGAATAGACAATTTTATTAAAAAAAAATTTAAAAAAATTTCTAAAAATGCAATATATACAATGATAAGGAAGGGAAGAATAAGAATAAATAAAAAAAGAGCAAAAGCAAAAAATAAACTAAAAAAAAATGATATAATTAGAATTCCTCCAATATACAAAATAAATAAAAATAAAAAAAAAAATATATGTATAAAATATTATGCAAAAATTATAAAAAAAAGAATTTTATATGAAGACAAATATTTAATTATAATAAACAAACCTAAAAAAATTGCTGTACATGGAGGAAGTGGAATAAGTTTTGGAATAATAGAAATAATGAGATTTATATATACAATAGAAAAAAATTTAGAATTAGTTCACAGATTAGATAAAGAAACTTCAGGAATATTATTAATATCAAAAAAAAAATTTGTATTAAAATCTTTACATGAACAAATAAAAAATAGAACTACAAAAAAAACATATATAGCAGCAATACATGGAAGTTGGCCAAAAAAAATAAAAACAATAAAATTTCCTTTATTAAAAACTAAAAATATATTTGGAAAAAGACTAGTTATAGTAAATAAAAATGGAAAAGTTTCGGAAACAAAGTTTAAAATAAAAAAAAAATATAAAAATATAACAATATTAAAAATAATACTAATAACAGGAAGAACTCATCAAATAAGAGTACATACATCACAAATTGGATATCCAATAGTAAATGATAATAGATATGGAAATAGAAATCTAGACAAAAAAATTAATATAAATAATAAAAATTTATGTTTACATGCATGCAAATTTTCTTTTGTGCATCCTAAAACAAAAGAAAAAATTAATATAACATCTAATGAAAAAATAATTTTATAAAAAAGAGAAAAAAAATGGCTGTACAAAAAAGTAAACATTCTAGATCAAAAAGAGATATGAGAAGATCTCAAGATAAATGTAAGATAATTCAAATATCAATAGATAAAAACTCTAAAGAAAAACATATAAGACATCATATTACAAAAAAAAATTTTTATAAAGGCAAAAAAGTATTTTAAAAATAAAAAATTCTATATGAAATTTGTTTAATCATATAGAATTTATTTTTAATATATATTTAAAACAAATATGAAAAAAAAAATTAATTTTTCAATAATTTTTCCAGGACAAAGTAAATATAATAAAAATAGATTAATGAAACTATATAAATATGATAATTCAATAAAAAATACTTTTGAAAAAGCTTCTGAAATTATAAAATATAATATTTGGAAAAATATTTATGAAAATTCTATAAAAAAAATAAAGAATAGATATTTTCAACCAATAATAATAACAATATCAATAGCAATATATAAATTATTTATAAAACATATAAATATAAAACCTAAAATAATTGCTGGACATAGCTTAGGGGAATATTCATCATTAATATGTTCAAATTCTATAAGTTTTAAAAATTGCTTATTATTAATAAAAGCAAGAGGAAAACTTATGGAAAAAGTATCTAAAAAAAAATTTTCTACAAAATTAATATTTGGATTAACAGAAGAAAAAGTAACAAAAATTTGTAAAAAATGTTCTTACAATAATATTGTAGAAATATCTAGCATAAATTCAAAAAAAATAATTACTATAACTGGAGATTCAAAATCAGTAAAATTAGCTGTAAAACTATGTAAAATTAATAAATCTAAAAAAATATTATCTGTTCCAATATCTGTTCCAGTACATTGTAATATGTTAAAATCTATTAAAAATAAATATTTTAATTTATTAAAAAAAATAAATTTTAAAAATCCAATTTTTAATATAATAAATAATATAGATGCAAAAAATATATATAAAAAAAATAATATAAAAAAATATTTATGTAAACAATTATATAAAAAAGTTAAGTGGAAAGAATGTATTGACTATATTATAAAAAAAAATGTAAAATTATTTATAGAAATGAGTACTAATAAAATTTTTATAAAAGAAAATAATAATTTTATAAAAACAATAACAATAAATAGTAAAAAAAATATTTTATATGCAAGAAAAATAATAACAAAATGAAAAAAAAAATAGCTATAGTTACAGGTGCAAGTTCAGGAATAGGAAAAGAAATATCTAAAAAATTATTAAAAAAAGGAATAATAGTAATAGGAACAACTTCATCTGAAAAAGGACTAATAAATATGAAAAAATATATTAAAAATTCAAAAACAAGATTTTTAATAAATTTTAAAAAACCTAAAAATATAAAAAAAATAATATCAAAAATTTATTATATGTTCGGATCTATTGATATATTAATAAATAATGCAGGATCAAAAAAAGATAAAATTATATTAAATATGACAAAAAAAAATTGGTCAGAAATAATTAAAATTAATTTAACATCTATATTTTTAATGTGTAAAAACGTAATCAAATATATGATAAAAAATAAATATGGAAGAATAGTTAATATAAGCTCTATAATAGGATCAACTGGAAATATAGGTCAATCAAATTATTCTGCATCTAAATATGGAATTATAGGATTTAATAAATCTTTAGCTTTAGAAGTAGCAAAATATGGAATTACTTCTAATGTTATATCTCCAGGATTTATAAACACTAGAATGACAAAAAATATAATAAAAGAAAAAAAAAATATATATATTAAAAAAATACCAGTAAAAAGATTTGGAACAGTAAAAGATATAGAAAATGTAGTAACATTTCTAATATCAAAAAAATCTTCTTATATAACAGGTCAAACAATACATGTAAATGGTGGTATGTACATGAAATAAAAAAATTAGGAAAAACATGAAAAAAATTAAAAATATTATAAAAAATATTATATCTAAACAATTCAAAATAAATACAAAAAAAATAAAGAATGATTTTTCTTTAGAAAAAGATGCTGATATAGATTCCTTAGAAAAAATAGAATTTATTATGAGGATAGAAGAAAAATTTAATATAAAAATAAAAGACAAAGAAATAGAAAAGTTAAAAACAGTAATAGATATTTCAAAATACATAATAAAAAAAAATGAAATTAAAAAAAAATTGTCATAATAAAAGTAAATTTATAGTACTAGAAGGAATAGAAGGATCTGGTAAAACAGAAATGTCAAGATATTTAAAGAAAATATTAAAAAAAAAAAATATAAAAAAAATAATATCTGTTAGGCAACCAGGAAGCACTATTATATCTGAAAAATTAAGATCAATTCTAAAAACAGAAGTTAAAAACGAAAAAATTTATAATAAAACAGAAATATTACTTTTTTATGCATCTAGAATACAATTATTAAAAAATAAAATATTTCCATATCTAAAAAAAGGATATTGGGTTATTTCTGATAGACATAATCTTTCTACAATAGCATATCAAACTGTATACAAAAAAAATAATAAAAAAATAATAAAAATTCTATCAAACATTTTAATAAAAAATATGGATCCAGATTTAACTATATATTTTGACACGTTACCTATAATAGGTTTAAATAGAATAAGTACAAGAAAAAATATAGACAGAATAGAAAAAAGAAGTATAAATTTTTTTTTAAAAGTTAGAAAAAACTATATTAAAGAAATAAAAAAAATATCTAAAAAAATAATCATAAATGCTTCTTTAGATAAAGAATATGTAAAAAAAACTTTAAAAAAAAAAATTATATTTTGGTTAAAAAAAAATGAAAAATGAATTATATCCATGGTTATTAAAATATTATAAAAAAATAGTTAAAATGTTAAAAAAAAGACAACATCATTCTATTTTAATAAATTCTGATAACAATTTAGGAATTAATAAACTTATTTTAAATATAAAAAAATGGATATTTTGTGAAAATATAAAAAAAGAATATTTTTGTAACCAATGCACAAAATGTAATTTAATAGAAAAAAATATTTTTTTTGATATATATGATTTAAAATTATCTAAAATAATAAAAGTAAATAATTTAAGAGAAATAATAAAAAAAATATTACTAACACCTAAATATAGTAAAAAAAAAATAGTATATATAAAAAATTCTGAATTATTAACAAAATTAGAAAGTAACACATTGTTGAAGATAATTGAAGAACCTCCAAAAAATACAATATTTTTTTTACAAACAAACAAAATAAAAAATATAATATCTACTTTAAAAAGTAGACTATATATAATAAATATATTTAATATAAAAAAAAATAAAAATATAAAATGGTTATTAAAAAATACAAATTTTAATTATAAAAAATGTAATCAAGCAATAGAAATAAGTAATAATGTTCCATTATTTGCAAAAAAAATGTTGTTAGGAAATTTATGGAAAATTAGAAAATATTTTTATAAAAATCTATTTGAAAAAATAAAAAAAAAACAAATAATAGATATTTTATATGTAATAAAAAAAAAATTAATAGTTTTTTTTTTAAATTTAATTTATACAATATTATTAGATTCTATAAAATATAAAAAAAAAATGTTTAATTTTATAATAAATATAGATCAAAAAAAATTAATAATTTTAATATCTAAAAAGTTTAAAAAAAAAATTATATATAAAAGTATAATGTCATGGATGCAATTTGAAAAAAATGTATTAAATATAAATAGAATAAATTATGAATTAATTTTATTAGAACAAATATTGAAATGGGAAAAAATATTAAAAAATAATATAAACAATATATTACTTCCAGAAGTGTAAAAAAAAATGATATTAATAGATTCTCACTGCCATTTAGATAAAATAAATTATAAAAAAATAAAAAAAAATATATATCAAATATTAGAAGAAGCGAAAAAAAAAAATATAAAATATATTTTAAATGTTTCTACTTCAATAAATAATTTTGATAAAATGAATGTTTTATTAAAAAATAAAAAAAATATATTTTATTCATGCGGTATACATCCATTTTATTATAAAAAAAATATAAAAATAGAAAATATAAGAAAAAGATTAAAAAACAAGAAAGTTATTGCAGTAGGAGAAATAGGATTAGATTATTCAAAACAAAACAAAATAAATAAAGAAAAACAAAAAAAAATGTTTTTAGATCAAATAAAAATAAGCAAAGAATTTAAAAAACCAATAATAGTGCATACAAGAAATTCTATAAAAGACACAATAAAAATTTTAAAAATTTCAGAAATTAGTAAATATGGAGGAATAATTCATTCTTTTAATCAAACAAAATTAAAAAATTTAAAAAAAATAATAGATCTTAATTTTTATATATCAATATCTGGTATTATAACATTCAAAAATGCATCAGAACTAAGAAATATTATAAAATATATACCATTAAATAAAATTCTTATAGAAACAGATTCACCATATCTTTCTCCAGAACCTCATAGAGGAAAAGAAAATCAACCTTCAAATTTATATTATATAGCAAAATGTGTTGCAAAATTAAAAAAAATAAAATTAGATGAAATTTCAGAAATAATGAAAGAAAATTTTAAAAAATTATTTAATTTAAATAAAAAATTAATAACATAAAACATAAATATAATATAATAATTTTATAAAATACAAAAATAGAGATTAAATATGTTCAAAAATATTTTTTCTAATTTACAAAAAATAGGAAAATCTTTAATGTTACCTGTTTCTGTTCTTCCAATAGCAGGTATATTGTTAGGTATAGGTTCAGCTAATTTTTCAATTGTTCCTAGTTTAATTTCAAATATAATGATTGAATCAGGAAGTTCTATATTTAAAAATATGCCTTTAATTTTTGCTATAGGGGTATCATTAGGTTTTACTAAAAATGATGGTGTAGCAGCATTAGCATCTGTCATTTCATATGAAATAATGTCTAAAACATTTTCTATAATGTTACCTGCTTTAACAAATTTTACTACTGTTTTGGATAAACAAACTAACCTAATTGATACAGGTATTTTAGGTGGAATTTTATCAGGTGCAATGTCAGCATATTTATTTAATGTATTTTATAAAATAAATCTTCCAGAATATTTAGGATTTTTTACAGGAAAAAGATTTGTACCAATAATATCAGGGTTATTTTCAATAATTTTAGGAATTTTATTATCATTAATATGGCCTCCTATAGGAAAAATAATAGAAAAATTTTCTGAATGGGCTGCATATCAAAATCCAATATTAGCATTTTTTATTTATGGTTCTGTAGAAAGAGCATTAATACCATTAGGCCTTCATCATATATGGAATGTGCCATTTCAAATGCAAGTTGGAGAATATGTAAACAATTCAGGAAAAATATTTCATGGAGATATTGCAAGATATATGGCTGGTGACGTTACAGCTGGAAAATTATCTGGAGGATTTTTATTTAAAATGTATGGATTACCAGGGGCTGCTATAGCTATATGGAAATGTGCTAAAAAAATAAATAAAAAAAAAATAGGTGGTTTAATGACATCAGCTATTTTAACTTCATTTATCACCGGAATAACAGAACCAATTGAATTTGCGTTTATGATATCAGCACCTATTTTATATATAGTACATTCTATATTAGCTGGATTGTCATTTCCAATATGTATTTTATTAAATATGAGAGCTGGAGCAAGTTTTTCTCATGGAATTATAGATTTTATGATATTAAGTGGTAACAGCAACAACATTTTATTATTTCCTATAATAGGTATATTATATGGTTTTATATATTATATAATATTTGTGACATTAATAAAATTTTTTAAATTAAATACTCCAGGTAGAGAAAAAATATATAAAATTTATAAAAATAAAAATATTATTCCAGAGTTAATAAAAGCTTTAGGAGGAAAAAAAAATATTTCTAATTTAGATGCATGCATAACAAGATTAAGAATAACAGTTTTAAATGCATCTAAAGTTAATAAAAATAAAATAAGTAATCTAGGAGCATCTGCAGTTATAATTTCAGGATGCGGAGTTCAAGCAGTTTTCGGAACTAAGTCAGATAGTATAAAAACTAATATTGAAGAACATTTAAAAAAAAAACTTTAAATAATATTTAAAAAAGTGGGTTTTACAACCCACAATATAATAAAAATTTTTAATTTAAGTATAAAATAGAAGAGAATAAATATGAATTGTGAAAATATTTTTACAAAAATAATAAAAAAAAAAATTAAGTCAAAAATAATATATCAAAATAAAAAAGTTACAGCTTTTGAAGACGCAAATCCAAAATCTCCAATACATATTTTAATTGTTCCAAATAAAATAATAAAATCTATAAATAAAATAAATAAAAAAAATAAAAATATAATAGGAACTATGGCATATACAGCAATAAAAATAGCAAAAAAATTTAATTTTTATAAACAAGGGTATAGAATTGTAATAAATTGCAACAAATATGGTGGTCAAACAATACCACATTTACATATGCATTTATTAGGAGGAAAAATATTAGGAAAATTTTGTTAATAAAAAATATTTTTTATATTATTTTATAATTATAAAATAATATAAAAATTTATTAAAAATTAAAATATTAAATTCTAATAATTAAATTTATTAAGAGTTTTTGGAAAAGGAGATGCATCTCTAATATTTTCTAAACCTATTATGTAACATAACAATCTTTCAAATCCTATTCCGAATCCTGAATGAAAAGAAGTTCCATATTTTCTTAAATCTCTATACCACCAATATTGTTTTTTATTTAAATTAAATTCTTTAAATTTATTGTCTAAAACATTTAATCTTTCTTCTCTTTGAGATCCACCTATAACTTCACCTATGTTAGGAAGAAATATATCCATAGAAGAAACAGTAATATTATCTAAATTATTCCTCATATAAAATGCTTTTAACTCTTTAGGAAAATTTTTTATTATTAAAGGTTTACGAAAATATTTATTTACAATATATTTTTCTTTTTCTAAAGATATATCTTCTCCAAAAGATATTTTTTTTCCTAATTTGTTTAATAGAACAATTATATCTTTATATTCTAGTTCTACAAAATTTAATTCTATTAAATTATTTAAATTAATTATTATATTTTTATTAAAATTTTTTTCTAAAAATTCTATATCATAAAAAGAACGTTTTAAAATATATTCAGAAACATATTTTAAAATATTTTTAGATAATAAAATTATATTTTCTAAATCAAAAAAATATGCTTCTATTTCTAACATCCAAAATTCAGATAAATGCCTTTTAGTATTAGAATCTTCTGCTCTAAATACAGGTCCAAATGTATATACTTTAGATAAAGCTGAAGCATAAGTTTCTAAAGTTAATTGACCTGATACAGTTAAAAAAGAATCTTCAAAAATTTTTTTTCTTTTATTCAAAAATTTACTTTTTTGATAAAAATCATATGGACTTACATTGAACATAGACCCTGATCCTTCAGTATTTATTCTTGTAATAATTGGTGTTGGAACCCATAAAAATTTTTCTTTTTTAAGAAAACTATTTATACCATTTAATAAACTGTTTCTAATTCTTGAAATAGAACTAAATAATTTAGTTCTTGGTCTTAAATGTGCAAATTTTCTTAAATATTCAAAAGTATGTTTCTTCAAAGAAATTGGATATTTTTCTGGATTGTTTACAATTCCAAATACTTTTAATTTTTTTAATAATAATTCATATTTCTGTTCTTTTCTTCTTGAATATATTAAAATACCTATTACATAAACAGAACAACCACTAGTTAATTTAATAATTTCATTTTTATAATTTTTTAAATTTGATTTAGCTATTACCTGTAAAGTATTAGAACAAGAACCATCAAAAATATCAATAAAAGATATTCCACTTTTAGAATCTCTTTTACTTCTTATCCATCCATAAATTTTTATTTCTTTTTCTATTTTTATTTTATTATAAAATATTTCTTTTATAGAAAAATTTTTCATTTTTTTGTTTACCAAAAGTATAAAAAATATGATTATAAATAAATTTATACACAATTATTTAAAAAATAAAAAATATAATTTTTTTATAATAATTGTTTGTTTGATTTTATTTTTTTTATAATTGATTTTTTAATTTTAATTAAATTAAATATTTTATTTTTTTCAAATTTTATTATATTTTTAGGAGCCTTTTTTAAAAAATTTTTATTACTAAGTTTATTTTTTGAAGAATTAATATTAAAATTTATTTTTTTTATTTTGTTTATAAAATTTCTAATATTTAAACTATCATAATATTTTTTTTTATAAATAACTATTATTTTAGCTTCTTTCAACACTTTAACAAAATAATCTTCATAATTATATGTATTTTTTAATAAAATAATTTTTTTTAAATTAGCCATTTTTATTAAAAAATTTATATTTTGAAAAAAAATTTTTTTCAAAGAAATTTCATAAAATTTTATAACAACGGAAATTTTTTTTGAAAAATTTATTTTTATTTTATTTCTAATAGATCTAATATTTCTTAAAAATTTTTTTATAAAAGTCACATTATATAAAATATTTTTATCTATAAGATCTTTTTTATAACTAGGAAATTTTTGCAATAAAATACTTTTAGTACAATTATATTTAAAAAATTTTATTTTTTGCCATATTGATTCAGTAATAAAAGGAATAATAGGATGAGAAGAAACTAAAAGTAGTTGAAAGATCTTAATTAAATTATTTTTATAATATAGTATGTCTTTTTTAGGAAAAAATTTAAAAATTATTTTTAAGAATTCTAAATACCAATTACAAAAACTGTTCCAAATAAAATTATATATTACTACAGAAGCTTTATCAAATCTAAAATTATCTATATAATATCTATATTTTTTTATCATAATATTATATTTTGAAATTATCCAGATATCTATAATATTAAATTTTTTAAAAATCATATTTTCATTTATTTCTTTTCTAGATATATTAGAAAATATAAAAATATTGATGTTCCAAATCTTATTACAAAAACTTTTGTAACCTTTTAATCTTTTCATATCCCAATTTATATTTCTAGTAGGAGAAGATAAAGATGCTAAAGTAAATCTTAAAGCATCAGCACCATAAGAATCTATTCCATTAGGAAAATTATTTTTTGTTCTAATTAAAATATTATTTTTCATAGAACTTTTAAACATATATGTCGTTCTTTTTTTCAATAAGTCTTTTAAAGAAATGCCATCAATTATATCTATTGGATCTATTACATTTCCTTTAGATTTAGACATTTTATTTCCAATTTCATCTCGAATTAAACCAGTAATATAAACCTTTTTAAAAGGTATTTGAACAGGAAATTCTTTATTTCCTTTTAATAAAACTAAAGTTAACATTATCATTCTAGATATCCAAAAAAATATAATATCAAAACCACTAACTAAAACATCAGTAGGATGAAACATTTTCAACAAATCATTTTTCTTAGGCCACCCCAAGGAAGAAAAAGACCATATAGCTGAAGAAAACCAAGTATCTAATACATCTTTATCTCTCTTTAAAAAAAAATTTTTTGGTAATAAATTTTTTTTTATTATTTCTTTTCTATTAATTCCTACATATATTTTACCATCACTATCATACCATGCTGGTATTTTATGACCCCAAAATAATTGTCTTGATATACACCAATCATCTATGTTTTCCATCCAAGAAAAAAATATATTTCTATATTTTTCTGGAATAAATTCTATTAACCCATTTTTAACCAATTTAAATGCTTTTTTAGAAATTTTTTTTACTTTTAGATACCATTGATCTGTTATTCTTGGTTCTATTAAAGACCCTGTTCTATCACCTATAAGAATTTTTATATTTTTACTAACTGTTTTTTCTAATATATTTTCTTTTTTTAAAAATTTTAAAATTTTTTCTCTAGCTTTATACTTGTCTAAATTATACAAAAATTTTGGAGATGTTTCTTTGCATACATTATTTTCAAAATATATTGTAAATTTATTACAAATATTTCCTGAATCAGTAAAAATATTTATTAATGGTAATTTATTATCACAAGCAATTTTATAATCATGAAAATCATGAGCTGGAGTAATTTTTACACACCCAGTACCTTTGTTTTTTTTTATAGATTTATCTGATATTATAGGAACAATTCTATTTACAATAGGAACTAAAACATTTTTTCCTAAAAAATTTTTATATCTAGAATCTTTTGGATTAACAGCAACAGCTACATCTCCTAAAAGAGTTTCAGGTCTTGTAGTTGCAACTGTGATATATTCTTCTTTGTTTTTAATTTTATTATTATCTTTTACAATATAATATTTTATATACCACATAAATCCTTTACATTTTTTTTTCTCTATTTCTATATCTGATATAACACTCTTACAACTAAAATCCCAATTTACTAAAGATTTCTTCTTATATATTAATTTTTTTTTATATAAAGAAATAAAAGCAAATTTAACAGAATGAGACATATTTTTATCCATAGTAAAACAATTCCTTTTCCAATTTACTGAACTTCCTAATCTTCTGATTTGAGAACAAATATTATTTTGCATCTTATCTTTCCATTGCCAAATAATTTTTAAAAATTTTTTTTTAGAAAATTTTATTTTTTTATATTTATATTTTGAAAATAAATAATTTTTTACTATTATTTGAGTAGCTATACCAGCATGATCAGTTCCAGGTTGCCATAATATATTTTTACCTATCATTTTATTATATCTTATTATTATGTCCATTATAGTATGCTGAAATGCATGCCCCATATGCAAATCTCCTGTAATGTTTGGAGGAGGCATTACTATACAAAAATTATTTTTATATTGCTTTTTATATTCAAAATAACCGTTTTTTTCCCAAAAATCATATAATACTTTTTCTATTTTTTTATGATCATATATTTTTTTCATATTATTTCTGTTGTAAAATTAATTATTTTTTAATTTAAAATATATATTTTAATAATTTTTTTATAAAGTAATATTAAAAATATATTAAAAAATTATATGTATTAAAAAAAAATATATTTATAAAAATAAATATAACATATAAAAATTTTATACTTTAAAAAATAATAATATTTTTTAATATTTTATAAAAAAAAATATTATATTAAATTTTTATAAATTTATTGTTTAAAATAATTTTAAACAATTTAATACAAAATTATATTTTATAATATAAAAAATAATAAAAAAATAAAATGTATAATTAAAAAAAATATATAATGTAAAAATATAACAATAAAATTATTTTTGTGTAAAATACAAAATAATTATAATAATATTTACTACATATTTTTTTTTAAAAAAATAAAATTTATATAATTTATATAAAATATTTTTTAAAAATATAAAAAAAATAAAATAAAATATTAAAAATAGATATAAAAATGAAATATACTAAAATAAATAATTTTGCACTAAACTAATAAAAAAAATATAATTATATAAAATATAAATATATAATAAAAATAAATTATGAAAAATTCATTATATAATAAAAGTTTATTATCTTTAAAAGATTTAAACAAATTAGAAATAAAAAAAATAATTAATCTAGCTAAAAAATTAAAACATTTAAAAAAAACAAAAAAAAAAATATCTTTTTTAGAAGGTAAAAACATAGTTTCAATATTTGAATTAAATTCCACTAGGACAAGATGTGCTTTTGAAATATCAGCATTTAATCAAAAAGTAAATGTTACAAATTTAGATGTAAAAAATACTCATATGGGAGAAAAAGAATCTATAGAAGATACTGTAAAAGTATTTAATTTTATGTACGATGCTATACAATATAGAGGCCCAAACCATAATGTAATAAAAGAAATAAAAAAATATTCTAAAATACCAGTATGGAACGGTTTAACTAATAAATACCATCCTATACAAATATTATCAGATATATTTACAATTATAGAAAATTTAAAAAAAAACAAAAAACTATGTAAAATAACTATTGCATATATAGGAGATTGTAAGAACAATATAGCCAAAACTATTTTAGAAGCTTCAAAAATTTTAAACATAAATATAAATATGATATCTAATAAAAAATTTTTACCAAAAATTAAGAAAAAAAATAAAAAAATATTATTTACAGAAAATAAATATATAGGATTAAATAATGTAGATTTTATATATACAGATACTTGGTTTTCTATGGGTCAAAACAATAATAAAATAAAAAATAAAATAAAATTATTAAAAAAATATCAAATTAACAAAAATTTATTAAAAAAAACTAAAAATGAAAATACTAGAATATTACATTGCATGCCTGCAATTCACAATAATAAAACAGAATTTTCTAAAAAAATTTTTAGAAAGTACAAAATTAATAATGGATTAGAAATAACTGATGAAGTATTTAAATCTAAAAATAGTTTAGTATTTGAACAAGTTAAAAATAAAATATATATAATACAAGCAATAATGATATTAAGTTTAAAAAAAAATATAAACTTTTTAAAATTTTAATTATATTTTTAATATATAATAAAATTATATAAAAAATAATATAAAATTTTAATTAAATGAAAAATATTAAAAAAAAAATTCCAAAAGAAATAGGTCCATATAGTTATATTTATGAGTCAAAAGGAATTTTTATGATATCAGGTCAAATACCTATATCTAAAAAAAATAAAAAAATTCCTAAAAAAATATCTTCACAAATAAAAATAATATTAGAAAATATAAAAAACATTATTAAATGCAATAATTTAGAAATAAAAAATATAGTAAAAATTACAATTTTTGTGACAAATATCAAAAATATAAAAATAATAAATAAAATATATAAAAAATTTTTTGAAAAATATACAAAAAAATTTCCAGCTAGAACATGTGTAGAGGTATCTAAACTTCCTAAAAACTCTGATATAGAAATAGATGCAATAGCTATTAAATAAAATATGCCACGTAGTGGCATAATATTAAAAATTTTAGTTAAATCTTTTTTTTGTATTAGTAATATTTTTTCTTTTAAAAACATCCTTTCTAAAAAAATTTTTCTTTATATTTTTATTAAAAATATTATTTTTAAATCCAGATATAATCTTAATATTAATTAACTTATTTAAAATTCTAGTATTTTTAAAATTTTCTAAAAAATTATTTTTTTTTGTTACATTCTTTGATATTTCTATAGTAGAATGAAAATCAAAAAGTTTTATATGTCCTATATTATTACTACTAATATTACCTTCATTAGCTATTGCTCCTACAATATGTCTTACTTCTACTCCATCTCTTTTCCCTACACTTATATTATACAAATTCATGTTATAAGCATTTTTTTTATATAACTTGCTCGAACTTCTATCATAAAAATTTTCTTTAATTTTATTATTAAAAAAGTTTTTTCTTAATTTATTTTTTTCTTTTATAATTAAAGGTCTATCTTTTTGCGCTATTTTTAATAATATTGGTAATAATATATCTAAATTAATATTCTTTATTGCATCCATTTTTTTAAATATTTTTTTGTATGTATCTAAATCTTTACTATTTACTTCTTCTATAATTTTTTTACAAAAATTATTTAATCTAATTTTTTCTAAATATTTAGAATTAGGCAAATCTATTCTTAATATTTTAGTTTTTATAGATCTTTCTATATTATATAACAATCTTCTTTCTCTAGGTTCTACAAATAATAAAGCATTTCCTGATCTTCCAGCTCTTCCTGTTCTTCCTATTCTATGTATATATGATTCTACATCCATCGGAATATCATAATTAATAACCAAACTTATTCTATCGACATCTAACCCTCTTGCTGCAACGTCTGTAGCAATCAATATGTCTAATCTTCCATCTTTTAATTTTTCTAACGTTTTTTCTCTTATAGATTGATTCATATCTCCATTTAATGCTGAGCTATTATAACCATTTTTTTCTAAAACTTCAGATACTTCTATAGTAGAATTTTTTGTTTTAACAAAAATTATAGTTGCAGAAAATTTTTCCGTTTCCAGAAATTTTATTAATGCATCAGTTTTTTTACCATATACAATACAAAATTTTTGATTTATATTAGGTCTATTTTTTATGCTAGATTCTACTTTTATTTCTTTAGGAAATTTCATGAATCTTCTAGAAATTCTTCTAATTTCGTTAGGCATTGTAGCTGAAAAAAGAGCAGTTTGATGATCTTTCGGAATATTAGACATTATATTCTCTACATCTTCTATAAAACCCATTCTAAGCATCTCATCAGCTTCATCTAAAACTAAACTTTTTAAATTAGAAAGATTTAAAGTACCTCTTTTAATATGATCCAATAACCTTCCAGGAGTTCCTACTATAATTTGAGGTCCTAATCTTAATATTTTTAATTGTAATTCATATCTTTGACCTCCATATAAAGCTAAAACATTTATTCCTGAAATATATTTAGAAAATATAGAAAAAGATTTTGATACTTGTATAGCTAACTCTCTAGTTGGAGTTAATACTAAAATTTGAGGCAATCTTAAATTTAATTTTATATTGTTTAATAAAGGTAAAGCAAAAGCAGCAGTTTTACCACTTCCAGTTTGAGCCATTCCTAATACATCTACTCCTTTTAACAAAAAAGGTATACACAGTTTTTGAATTGGAGATGGTATTATATATTTTATTTCATTTAATGATTTTATTAAACAATCTTTTAATCCTAAAGAAGAAAATGTAAATTTATTATTAGTCATGCAATTTTATATGCCTTTTAATTTACAAATATTATTTATGTTAACTAAAATAATAAATTTTATTTAAAACTATTTTAAAAATATTAATAAGATTTAATTATTTTATCATAAATAATAAAATTTAGTGTATAATTTATATAATCAAAATATATTATTTTTTTTTAAAAAAAAATATATTAATGAAAAAAATAATAACTTTAATTATATTTTTTAATTAAAAAAAAAATATTTATTAAAATAAAATAATAATATAAATATTATAAAAAAGTATTTTAATATATTTTTAACTAAATTTTGCATCTTTTATACTTAATCTAAGTCTTCCATTTTTATCTATTTCTAAAACTTTTACTGAAACATTTTGATTTATATTCAAAAAATTAGAAACTTTACTAATTCTTTTATTAGAAATTTGAGATATATGAACTAAACCTTCTTTTCCTGACCCTATAGATACAAATGCTCCAAATTCAACTATTTTAGTAATTTTTCCAGAATATATTTTTCCTACTTCTATTTCAGAAGTAATTTTTTTAATTTTTTTTATAGCATTTTTAGCTTGATCTTTTAAAGAAGAAGAAATTTTAACAGTACCATCATCCTCTATTTCTATAGTAGTACCTGTTTCTTCAGTAAGCATTCTTATTACAGATCCTCCTTTTCCTATAACATCTTTTATTTTACAAGGATCAATCTTTATAGTATGAATTCTTGGTGCAAATATAGATATTTCTTTTTTAGGAGCATTAATATGATTTGACATAATTTTTAAAATTTTTAATCTAGCTAACTTAGCTTTTTCTAATGCAACTTTAATTATTTCTATAGTTATTCCTTCTATTTTTATGTCCATTTGCAAAGATGTTATTCCAATGAAACTTCCAGAAACTTTAAAATCCATGTCACCAAAACGGTCTTCTTCACCAGAAATATCTGATAATATTACATATTCATTACATCTTTTTATCAATCCCATAGCTATTCCTGCTATTGCAAATTTTATTGGAACGCCGGCATCCATTAAAGCCAATGAAGCTCCGCAAACAGAAGCCATAGAAGAAGAACCATTAGATTCAGTAATTTCTGAAACTATTCTTATAGTATAAGGAAATTCTTTTGTATTAGGCATAGCTGCAATTAAACTTTTTTTTGCTAATCTTCCATGTCCTATTTCTCTTCTTTTTGGAGATCCATATAGTCCTATTTCTCCAACAGAATAAGATGGAAAATTGTAATGAAACAAAAAATTATCTGTTTTATCTCCCAATAATTCATCTAAATTTTGCGCATCTCTAGAAGTTCCTAAGGTAACAGAAACTAAAGATTGAGTTTGACCCCTAGTAAATAAAGAAGATCCATGAACTCTAGGCAACGTTCCTGTTTGTATATATATTTTTCTTATTTCATTAAAATTTCTTTTATCAATTCTACTAAAATTGTTTAGAATGATATTTCTAAAAATATATTTTTCAACTAAATTTATAGAATTTTCTATTTCTATTTTATTATATTTTGGATATTTTAAACTTATAAAATTTAAAATTTCATTTTTTAAAATATTAATTTTTTCTTCCCTTTCTAACTTAAATTTAGTTAAATAAGAACTAACAATTTTATCTTTATAAAATTTTTTAATTTTATAAAACAATTTTTTTTTATTTAATAAAAAATTACAATCTATTTTAGGTTTTATAACTTTTTTAGAAAATAAAGAAATATTTTTAATAAGTTTTTTTTGATTCTTATGTCCAAATAAAATAGCATTTAAAATTTCTTTTTCAGTTAACATGTTAGATTCTGCTTCTACCATTAATATAGCATTTTTAGTACCCGAAACTACCAAATCTAAACTACTAAATTTCATATCTTGAACTATTGGATTTAAACAATATTTTTTATTTATAAAACCAACTCTAGAAATTCCTATAGGTCCAAAAAATGGAATTCCTGAAATATTTAAAGCAGCTGAAGTTCCTATAACAGCTACTATGTCTGGATTTATCTGAGGATTTACAGAAATAACAGTTGCCACAATTTGTATTTCATTTAATAAACCTTCAGGAAATAATGGTCTTATTGGTCTATCTATTAATCTTGCTATTAATATTTCATTTTCACTTGGTCTTCCTTCTCTTCTAAAAAAACCACCAGGTATTCTACCAGCAGCATATGTTCTCTCTTGATAATCTACCTTTAAAGGAAAAAAATTGTTTTCTTCTTTAACTTTTTTATTAAAAACAACTGTTACAAGAACTATAGTATCATCTATATTTGCGACTACTGCAGAAGTAGCCTGTTTTGCAATAATTCCTGTTTCTAAAATAACAGTATTATTACCATATTCAAATTTATGTTTTATATAATTTTGCAAAATAATTTCCTTAACATATCATTATTAAAATTTATTATAAAAAAAAATATAAATATATAATATTATTTTCTAAATTAAAATAATTAATATTAATTAAAAAATAAAACTTAATAACATAAAAAATTTAAAATTATTTTTGTTAAAGGGCTTCTTACAGCCCTAAAAACATTTTTATCTTCTTATAGAAAGTTTTTTAATGACATATTTATATCTAGATAATGATTTCTTTTTTAAATAATTTAATAGTTTTCTTCTTTTAGAAACCATACACAACAATCCTCTTTTACTACCATGATCTTTTTTGTTAATGTCAAAATGAATCTTTAAAGTTTTAATTCTAAATGTTATTAATGCAATCTGAACTTCTGCAGATCCACTATCATTAATACTCTTACCAAATTTTAAAAATATTTTTGAATGTTTTATATTTTTTTTACTCATAAAAACCTCTAAAAAAAACAATTTAATATAAAATTATTTTATTAAAAACATTTTTTCAAAATTTCAGATATCTTGTTTCCTTCTAATGACGAATTATCATAACAAAACTTTAATATAGGAGCTGTTCTTAATATTATTTTTTTACAAAGTAATTTTACTATATATTTTTTATAGCTATTTAATATTTTAATAATATTTTTAATATTTCTAGAATTATAAATATTTAAAAAAGTAAAAAATATTTTTGCATATTTTAAATCTTTGGAAATTTCTACATCTGAAATTGTTACTAAAAAATTAATTCTTTTATCATTTATATAAAAAGATAAAATATTAGATATTTCTTTTCTAATAATAGTAGAAATCTTATATTGTCTGTTAAAATATAAAATCATAATTTTCTCTAAATTTTTTAATATAAAAATAAATTCTTATTATATTTTATTTATAAAAACTTCTAAAACATCTTTTATTTTTATTTTATTAAAATTTTTTATAATAATTCCGCATTCTAAACCTTTTTTAGCTTTTTTTATATCTTTCTTAAAATGCTTTATAGAATCTATTTTACTTGTAAATATAATTTTTTTATTTCTTATTATATTCACATCTAAATTACATTGTATAAATCCTTTTGTTACTATACATCCAGCAACATTAATTAAGTTAGAAACTTTAAAAACATTTTTTACATGAGCTACACCGCAAACAATATTTTCTAAATTAGAACTCAAAACTTTTTTCTTTAACAATTCTATTTCATTCAACAAATTATATATTATAGAATGATATTTTATATCTAATTTATTTAATAAAATTATTTTTTTAGCTATTTTGTTAGGATAAACATTAAAAGCTAAAATTATTGATTTAGAAGTCTCTGCTAATGACACATCTGATTCATTTATTGATCCAACACCAGAACTTATTATTTTTATAACAAAATCTTTACTAGACATATTAAATATTTTATTATAAATAGCTTCTAAAGAACCCTGTGAATCAGCTTTTATTAATAAATTTATATTACTAAAATTTTTTGTTTTTATATTTTCCAAAAAATTTTCTGATTCATTTTTTTTTGATTTATTAAATTTTTTTTGCTTATCTTTATTTTTTTTATAAAAAATAAATTCTTTAGATTTTTTTTCATTTTGTGTAACTACAAAACTACTTCCTGAAATAGGTATTCCTGATAATCCTAATATTCTAACTGGAATAGAAGGTGTAACAAATTTTAAAGAATTTCCAAATTCATCATTAATAGCTTTAACTTTTCCATATTCTAAATCACATATAATAAAATCTCCTATTTTTAATGTACCTTCTTGAACTATTATAACAGATATTATACCTTTATTTTTGTCTAAAAAAGATTCTATAACAACACCTTTAGCAGTACATTCATAAAATGTTTTTAATTCTAAAATTTCTGTTTGTAAAAAAATAGCATCCAATAAATTATCAATTCCTTTATTAAATTTAGCTGATACAGAAACAAAAACGTTTTCACCTCCTAATTCTTCAGGAACTATCTCATATTTCATTAATTCATTTTTAATAAAGTCTATATTTTTGTCAACTTTGTCTATCTTATTCACTGCTATTATTATTGGAACATTTGATGTTTTAGCATGTTTTATAGCCTCTATAGTTTGAGGCATTACACCATCATCTGCTGCTACAACTAAAACTATTAAATCTGTTATTTTAGCACCTCTAGATCTCATATTTGAAAATATTTCATGCCCGGGAGTATCTAAAAAAACTATGTTTTTATTATTTATTTTAGTATTATATATAGATATATTTTGAGTTATTCCTCCAAATTCTTTATCTTTAATATTACTAGATATAATACAATCTAAAATTGAAGTTTTTCCATGATCTACATGACCCATTATAGTAACTATAGGAGGTCTATTTTTCATTTTTAAATTATTAGAACATTTTTTTTTCTTAAGAAAATCTTTTATTTTATTATTTTTCTTTTCTATTACTTTATATCCTAATAATTCTGATATTTTTTTGGTATCTTTAAAACTTAAAAAATTATTATTTATTTTTATTCCTAATTTAGAAATTTTTTCATATATATTTTTTACTTTTATTCCTAATAATGAAGAAAATTTCATTAAAGAAATATTTTCATTTAAAACTATATTTTTATTTATAATATTATTGGGTTTGATAAAAGATTGTTTTATTAATTTTATTTTCTCACTTTTTAAAATATTTTTTTTATTTTTAACATTATTTTTTTTAACAATATCTAAACTATATATTTTATTAAAATTTTTATTTTTTACTGAAGAAATATTTTTATTAAAAGTATTTTTTTTTAAAAATTTTTTATTTTTTAAATCTTCTTTAAAACTATTTACTTTATCATGTGGTCTATTTTTACTTTTTATAAAAATAGATTTTTTAAACTTATTAGAAAAACTATTTTTTATAAAAATTTTTTTATCTTTAATATTTTTGTTTTCTACAAATTTTTTTTTTAAAAAAGATTTTTTATTTATTTTACTTTTCATATTTTTTTCCTATTTAAGAACATTGTTAATATTAAATTTAAAAAAAATATAATTTAGTTTATTTATTAATTTTTATATAAAATAAATTTAATTTTATTTCTATTATTTTTAAAAAAAAATATTTTATAAAACTAACATTTTTATATAAAAAAATATTTTATTTTTTTTTCAAAAAAAACTATATAAATTTATATTAAATTAATTATATTTTTTTATGTTTCTTTTTTAATTCAGATAATGTCATAACATTAAGATCCCAACCACTTAATTGAGAAGCTAATTTTACATTTTGACCATTTCTTCCTATAGCTTGAGCTAAATTTATAGATTCTACAGCTATATCCATAGTATGATTATTTTTATTAACTATTATAGAAGATACATTTGCTGGAGACATAGAATTTATTACAAATTTAATCTCATCAGAGTCCCATAAAACTATGTCTATTCTCTCCCCACATAATTCACTAGAAACTGCTTGAACTCTAGCACCTCTCATTCCTACACAAGCTCCTACTGGATCTATTCTTTTATCATTAGATTTTACAGCTACTTTAGATCTAGATCCTGGATCTCTAGCAGTAGCTTTTATTTTTATTAAACCTTCTCCTATTTCTGGAACTTCTATTTTAAAAAGCTCTACTAACATTTCAGGCTTTGATCTACTAATGAACAATTGAGCTCCTTTAGACTCAGTATGTATGTAATATAATAATCCTCTTACTCTATCTCCTAATCTAAAATTTTCTCTAGGAAGTAAATCTTTTTTCATTATTATTGCATCTGCATTATTTCCTAAATCTAAAAAAATACAATCTCTATTAATCTTTTTTACTATTCCAGTAATAATTTCATTAATATTATTTTTAAATTTATTAATTATCATACATTTTTCTGCTTCTCTAACTTTTTGAACCATTATTTGTTTAGCTGTTTGAGTAGTAATTCTGTCAAAAACAATAGAACTTATTTCGTCTTCTATATATTCTTTTAATTTTACATTTTTATTTTCAAATTTCGCTGCATCTAGAGTAATTTCTTTAGTAGGAAATTTTACTTTATCTACAATAATCCATCTTCTAAAAGTTTTAAAACTACCATGTTTTCTATCTATTTTAACAACTACATCAATTTCTTTATTATATTTTTTTTTAGTAGCTGCAGATAAAGCAAATTCTAAAGCTTCAAATATTTTTTCTATAGGCAATTGTTTTTCATTAGAAACAGATTCTACAACAGACAAAATTTCTTTATTCATCAAAAAATCCTTTATTTTAAAGAAATATATTTTAAAAAGTTCTAATATAATATTATTTTAAAAATTGTATTTATAAAATTTATAAATAAAAATAAAAAACCCCGATAATTACGGGGTTCAAAATATTTTAAAAAATAAAATTTAATATTAAAAATACATTTTAAAATATTTAAATTTTAAAAAAAAAATATAATATTATTTTATACCAAGAACGGGATTCGAACCCGTAAGCCTATAAAAGGCACTATTAACTCAAAATAGCGTGTATACCATTTCACCATCTTGGCAAAATTTAATAATATTAAAAATAAAATTTTATTCTTTTAACAATTTAAAAATATATAATTTTATTTAAATATATAATTATTTTTTTAATGTCATTAAATTACATAAAACTAAGTTAATAAAGAAAAAAAATAATAATAAAATAGATATAACTTTATTAGTTAAATTGTTTTTTAAAATATTAAAAAAAAATAATTTATTTTTATTTTTTATACTATAAAAATCATGCATTTCTAACATTTTAACTTTTTGTGTCAAAATTATAAAATTTATAGAAATCGAAACGATAATGAAAAATGTAAAAAAGATAACATACATAATCACCCTAATAATTTATTATTAAAAAAAATATAAATTATTATAACTAAAAAATTATAATAATATAATTTAAATTTTTATAAAAAAAATTAATAAAAAACTTAAATATATAAATTTTTATATAATATTATATAATAATAAATATTATATTTTATATATAGTATAGTATGTAAAAAATGATCTAACATATTTTATTAAATATATAAAAAATTTTATAAATAATATATTATATACTATTTTTTTAATGAATTTTAGAATTTATATTTTTTCTAATATTTCTTCTATTCATTAAATCATCTATTTGAAAAAACTCAATTGTTTCATATTTAATTAAAGCATCTTTCATAGCATGAAGAATATCAATATTTTCTTTTAAAATTTTAAAAGCTCTATTATAATTAGATTCTATTAATATTTTTATTTCTTTATCAATAACTCTAACAGTTTTATTAGAAATGTTAGAAGAAACAGATATATTTTTTCCTAAAAATATTTCTTCTTTTTCTTTAGTATATAATATTGGACCTAATTTTTTTGAAAACCCCCATTTAGTTACCATATTTCTAGCTATACTAGTAGCCATTTTTATATCTTGATATGCTCCAGTAGAAATATTTTTAGATCCGTAAATTATTTCTTCAGCTAATCTTCCTCCATATAATGTAGATATTTTACTTTCTAACTTTTCTTTACTCACACTTATTTCATCATCTACAGGTAAAAAAAATGTTGCACCTAAAGACATACCTCTGGGAATTATAGTTACTTTATGAACAGGATCATGATCTGGAACTAATCTTCCTACTATTACATGACCTGCTTCATGATATGCTGTACATTCTTTTTGTTTATCAGTCATTATCATAGATCTTCTTTCTGATCCCATTATTATTTTATCTTTAGATGTTTCAAATTCCGACATAGAAACACTGCTTTTATTTAATCTAGCTGATAATAAAGCTGCTTCATTTACTAAATTAGCTAAGTCAGCGCCTGAAAAACCAGGAGTCCCTCTAGCCAAAATAGAAGTTGATACATTTTTTTTAACAATTATATTTTTCATGTGAACTTTTAATATTTGTTTTCTTCCTTTTACATCAGGTAAAGAAACTATAACTCTTCTATCAAATCTACCAGGTCTTAATAATGCTGGATCTAAAACATCTGGTCTATTTGTAGCTGCTATTAATATAATTCCTTTGTTTTCTTCAAATCCGTCCATTTCTACTAATATTTGATTTAAAGTTTGTTCTCTTTCATCATGTCCTCCACCTAAACCTGTACCTCTTTGTCTTCCAACAGCATCTATTTCATCTACAAATATTATACATGGAGAAAACTTTCTTGCATTTTCAAACATATCTCTAACTCTAGAAGCTCCAACACCTACAAACATTTCTACAAAATCTGAACCAGAAATAATAAAAAATGGAACTTTAGCCTCTCCTGCTACCGCTTTTGCTAATAATGTTTTTCCAGTCCCTGGAGGTCCAACTAATAAAATTCCTTTTGGAATTTTACCCCCTAATTTTTTAAACTTTTTAGGATTTTTTAAATATTCAACTAATTCTTTAACTTCTTCTTTAGCTTCGTCACATCCTGCCACGTTAGAAAAAGTAATTTTTACTTTATTATCCGAAAGCATTTTTGATTTATCTTTTCCAAATGACATAGCGCCTTTGCCGCCAGATTGAAGCTGTCTAACAAAAAAAATCCATATTCCTATTAACAAAAACATAGGAAGCCAAGATATTATTAAAGAAGTAAAAAATCCTGGTGATATAGGAGATTTACCAAAAATTTTTATGTTTTTTAATAATAAAATATCTAATAATTTTTGATCATTAATTGGTATAGTAGTATAGTATTTATTATTATTTTTATTTATTATTTCTATCTGTCTTCCATCAATTGTAACTTCAGATATTTTATTTTTATTTACTTCTGATAAAAAAGCAGTATAAGATATTCTATTGTTAAAAGAATTTCTAGTAGTAAAACTTTGAAAAACAGACATAAACATAACAGATACAAATAACCAAATAATTATATTTTTAGCTGAATGACTCAAAGAATTAACCTCATATAACAACTATTATAAAAAAAAATCATCTCATTATTCCTTTTCCTACAATAAATAATTCTCTAGAACTATTATAAGAAGACTTTAATTTATAAATTTTTATATTTACAAAAAAATCTTTTAAAATTTTTATATATTTATTTAAATATTCTCCTTCAAACGCTTTTGTTATATAAATTCCATTTTTAAAAAAAATTTTTTTGCATATTTTAAAAGACAAATTTAACAAATTTATTATATTAAAATTATCAACACACCTGTTTCCACTTATATTAGGTGACATATCAGACATTAATACATCAATATTATATATACTAATTTTTTTTAAAAAAAGTTTTAAAAATTTTTTATTTAATAAATTTCCTTTGTAAAAAATTATATTATTTGTAAATTTCATATTATTTATGTCACATGAAATTATATTTCCATTACTACCAATATGTTTAGAAGCATATTTAGACCAACCACCAGGTGAAGATCCTAAATCTACAATATTCATATTTTTTTTAAATATTTTACTTTTTAAATTTATTTCTTCTATCTTAAACCAAGATCTAGATATTAATTTTTTTTCTTTAGCAATTAAAACATTTTTATCTTTAAAATTTCTTTTCAACCAAATTGTAGAACTTTTAGAAAAATTTTTATATTTCATATAAATTTTTATAATATTATAAATGTTCTACATTTATAATTTTATATTTTATTTTACCATTAGGAGTATTTATAGAAGAGATTTCACCTATATATTTTCCTATTAAACCTCTAGATATAGGAGATCTTATAGAAATTAATCTATTTTTAAAATTAGATTCATCTTCACCTACAATTTTATATTTAAAATATTTTTTAGAAAATATATTCATAATAGTTACAGTTACTCCAAAAACTACTTTATTTTTATTTGGTATTTTTGTTATATCTATAATATCTATATTAGACAATTTGCTTTCTATATCTTTAATTTTTCCTTCACAAAAACTTTGCTCTTCTCTTGCAGAATGATATTCTGCATTTTCTTTTAAATCTCCATGTTCTCTTGCTTTTTTAATGTTATTTATAATTTTTTTTCTTTTAATATTTTTAAGATTGTTTAATTCATCTTTAAGTTTTTTGAATCCTAAAACAGTTATAGGTATTTTTTTAACCAAACTAAAACCTCAACTTTTTATTAATTTATAATATTTTTTAAATAATAATAAATTTATATATTTATAATTATATCAAATTATTAATTATTTGTTAAATAACTAATTATATAAATAATAAATAATTAATAAACTTAAAAAAAATAAAACATAAAAATTTTTGTAATTATATAAGTTAAAATAATAAAAATAAAATATTTAACAACACATAACATAAAAAAATTTATAACTAAAAAAATGTAAATAACAAAATTTTTTAAAAAAAAATATATTATATTTAAAAAAATGTCTTATAATTTTATAAAACATTAATAATATTATAATATAAAAAATGAAAATAGAAAAAATAAAAAATATAATAAAAAAAAATATAGATATTTATAAAATAAAAATAATAAAAGAAAATGACAATATAGAAATTACTGCAATAAGTGATATTTTTATAAATAAAACAGATTTAGAAAGACAACAAATAATATATAAGTCAATACAAGATATAATTATAAAAAAAAAAATACATGCTGTTATGATTTACACATATTCTATTAAAGAATGGAAAAAAATAAATAATTCTAAATAAAATTATATTTATTTTATAAAAAACATAAAATTTTATAAAAATAATATTTAAAATATTAATTATAAAAATATTATATAAATATATAATATAAATATTAAATTTTTATATAATAATTTTTTTTAAAAAAAATAATTACAAATTAAATTATTAATGTTAATAATAAATTTTTAATAAAAATTTTAAAAAAAATAATAAATTTTTATTTTTATTAAACGCAAAAATGTTTAAATAGGTAAATATATGAAAGCAATATTCATAATAAATAATAATCAATATATGGCAAATGTTGGTGATACAATAAATGTAGAAAAGTTAAATTTAAAAATAGGTGAAACAATTACATCAAAAAAGGTTTTAATGATATGTAAAAATAAAAATTCAATTATAGGAAAACCATTTTTAAAAAAAGAATATGTTTCAGCTAAAATAAAATCACATAATAAAAAGAAAAAAATAAATATCATAAAATTCAAAAGAAGAAAACATTATAAAAAAAAACAAGGTCATAGACAAAAATATACTATGATAAAAATAATAAAAATTAGTAACAATACAGGAATATAAAATGGCTCACAAAAAAGCTGGTGGTTCAACCAGAAATGGTAGAGACTCTAATTCAAAAAGATTAGGTATAAAAAAATTTGGAGGAGAATTTGTAAAACCTGGTAATATAATTTTGAGACAAAGAGGTACAAAATTTCATCCAGGTAAAAATGTTGGATGTGGAAAAGATCATACTTTATTTGCATTAAAAAAAGGAAAAGTACATTTTAAAAAAAAAGGAATTAATAAAAAAAAATATATATATGTAAATTAATATAATAAATTTTTAAAATAATAAAATATTAAAATCTAAAAAAATGTCTTTAAAACAAAAAGATATTTTCCTGTAAAGAGAAATAAATGAAATTTTTTGATGAAATTTTAATTTACATAAAATCAGGAAATGGAGGAAATGGATGTACAAGTTTTAGAAGAGAAAAATTTATTCCTAAAGGAGGTCCTGATGGAGGAGATGGAGGAAATGGTGGAAATGTATGGATAAAATCTGATTTTAATATAAATACATTAGTAAAATATAACTTCAAAAAAGTTTTAAAAGCGGAAAATGGACATAATGGAAAGAAAAAAAAATGTTCTGGCAAAAAAGGAAAAGACATTTATATAAATGTACCATTAGGAACAAAAATAATAGACATAAAAAAAAAAAAAATATTAGCAGATATTACAAAAAAAAAACAAATATTTTTAATATTAAAAGGAGGGCAAAAAGGATTAGGAAACTATAGATTTAAATCTTCTACTAATAGATCTCCAATTAAACATACTAAAGGAAAAAAAGGTAAAAAATTAAAAGTTAAATTACAATTAACAATTCTTGCTGAAGTTGGTACATTAGGTTTACCAAATTCAGGAAAATCCACATTAGTAAGAAAAATATCTAATTCTAAAACAAAAATAGGAATGTATCCATTTACTACTATACATCCACATTTAGGAGCATTTGTAATAAATAATAAAAAATATTTTACAATAGCTGATTTACCAGGAATAATTAAGGGAGCATCAAGTGGAATAGGTTTAGGTATACAATTTTTAAAACATTTAGAAAGATGCAAAATATTACTTCATATAGTAGATTTTTCTTTAAAAAAAAATTCTAATATTATAAAAAATATAAACATTATAAAAAAAGAAATAAGAAAATATAATAAAAAAATATTAAATAAACCTATATGGTTAGTGTTAAATAAAATAGATAAAATAAATTATAAAAAAAAAATCAAAGAAATAAATTTTAAAAAAAAAATAAAAGAAAAATTATTTTTTATATCTGCAAAATATAAAAAAGGAACTAATAAACTTTGTAAAAATATTATAAAATTTTTAAAAAAAATAAAATAAAAGATATTTAAAAAATTTAAAACCCGAGTATATAAAAAATTATACCGGGTTATAATAATAAAATTAATTTAACGTTTTGAAAATTGAGGTCTTTTCCTAGACTTTCTAAATCCAAATTTTTTTCTTTCTACTTTTCTAGAATCTCTAGTAATAAATCCAAATTTTTTTAATTTAGATTTAAAAACATTATCATATTCTATTAATGATTTAGTAATTCCTTGTCTTACAGCATGAGCTTGACTAGAAATACCCCCACCTTTAACAGTAATAAAAAAATTAAATTTATTATTTAAATTTAACATTGAAATAGGTTGTAAAACTACAGAACAAATAGTATCGATTTTAAAATAATCATTTATACTTTTTTTATTTATAAAAATTTCTCCATTTCCATTTTTTAAAAATACCCTAGCTGAAGAAGTTTTTCTTCTTCCAGTTCCATAGTTTTTAGTTTTCATAATTAATTATATAAAATTTCCAATTAAATTTTTAATAACTTTGGTTTTTGAGATAAATGTCTTAACTTTTCTCCTGAATAAACTTTTAACTTTTTCATAAAAACTCTTCTAAGAGAATTTTTAGGCAACATTCCTTTTATAGCATTTATTATTACTTTTTCTGGACTCTTTATAAGCATATCTTTTAAAGAAATTTTTTTTAACCCTCCTATAAATCCAGTATGACTATAATAAATTTTATCTTTCATTTTTTTTCCAGTAACAGATATTTTGTCAGCATTTAATATAACTATATAATCTCCATTATTTACATTATTAGCATAATTAGACTTATGTTTTCCCATTAAGTATTTAGAAACTTTAGATGCTAATCTTCCTAATATCTTACCTTTAGCATTTACATAAAACCATTTTTCTTTATTTATATTTTTTATTAAAAAACTTTTCATTTTTAAAAAAATACCTATATAATACTATAATTAATAAGAATTTTAAAAATATTTATTATATAATAAATTATTAATATAATACTATATTAAAACAAAATAATATAAATTATTAAAATAAAAATTATATAATATTTTTTAAATATCATAATTTTATATTAAAATTCTAATTTATTTTTTTTTTATAAAATAAGAGTAAAAATTTTTATGAATTCAGAAATAAATCTTTTAAATTTTAGAAAAAAAATTAATGAAATAGATAAAAAAATAATAAATTTATTATTTAAAAGAAATAAAATTTCTAAAAAAATTGCAAAAATAAAAATATATCTTAAAAAGAATATAAAAGACAAAAATAGAGAAAAAGAAATTTTATTAAATATATATAATAAATCTAAAAAATATAATATTTCTAAAAAATATATAAAAAAGATATTTATAAGTATAATAAAATATTCTATAAAAATACAAAAAAAAATATTTAGAAAATTAATAACTAAAAAAATATCAATATTAGGTCCAAAGGGATCATATTCATATTATGCTGCAAAAAAATATTGTAAAAAAAAAAATATATATAAAAAAAAATTTATATATAAAAATTTTAAAAATGTAGAAAAATATGTAAAAGAAAAAAAAACAGAAATTGCAATATTACCTATAGAAAATTCAAATACAGGTAAAATAAATGAAATATATAATATTTTAGAAAAAACTAAATTGTTTGTTGTAGAAACAATATGTTTGAAAATTAATCATTGTTTATTTTCAAAAAAAAATATTGAAACAAAAAAAATAAAAACTATATATACACATATACAACCATTTTTGCAATGTGAAAAATTTATAAAAAAATTTTATAAAAAAAGCAATATAATATTTATGAAAAGTACATCATATGCTATAAATAAAATTATCAATAAAAAAAACAATAATATAGCAGCTATAGGAAATAAAAAAAATATAAATTTATTTAAAATACAAATTTTAAAAAAAAATATAAATGATAATAAAAAAAATTTTACTAAATTTATAGTTTTGAAAAGAAAAAAAAATATAAAATTAAATAACAAAAAAAATATACTTTTAATTAGATTTTCTTATAACAAAAAACAATTTCCAAACAAAATTTTTTCTATTTTATATAAAAATAAAATAGAAATAAAAGAAATTATATGCAATAAATCAGAAACAAAAAATCATAAAAATATATATTTTATTGAACTAATAAACAACAAATTTTTAATGAAAAATATAAATATTATATTAAGAAAAATATTTAAAATATCCAAAAATATAAAAATAATAGGAAACTATAAAAATAAAAATTTAATTTAATATTTTATATTAATAAAAAAATATTGAAAAAAATTTTTACTTAACATATTTATATTAAGAGAAAAAAATGTTTGAAAATATAAAAAAAAATTTTAATGAAATTATAGAAAAAATATCTGGATCTGGAATAATTACAGAAAAAAATATAAATGAAACTATAAGGGAAATAAGAAAGTCTTTTTTAGAATCAGATGTTCCAATAAAAATTATTAAAAACTTTATAGAAAAAATAAGAAAAAAGGCTGTAGGAAAAAAAATAAACAAAAGTTTTACACCAGGACAAGAACTAATAAATATTATACAAAAAGAAATGATTTCAGAATTTGGTGAAAAGCCTAGTTTTATAAATCTATCTACAAAAAACCCAGCTATAATATTAATAGTTGGATTACAAGGAATGGGAAAAACTACCAGTGTAGTTAAGATTGCAAATTTTATAAAAAATAACTATAAAAAAAAAGTTTGTACATTTTCGTTAGACATAAATAGACCAGCTGCAATAGAACAACTTGAATTTTTATCAAAATTATCAAAAATAGATTTTTTAAATGTACATGGTAAAAAAAAACATAGCAAAATATTAGAATTAGGAATAAAAGAAGCAAAAAAGAAAATGTATGATTGCGTAGTTATAGACACTTCTGGAAGATTACATATAAATAAAAATATGATGAATGATTTAAAAAAATTTCAAAAATTTTTAAATCCTATAGAAACTTTATTAGTATGTGATGCTATGATAGGACAAGATTCTATAAAAATAATAAAAACTTTTAAAAAATATGTAAAAATAACAGGAATAGTATTGACTAAAACAGATAGTGATGCAAGATGTGGTATTGCTTTTTCTGCCAGAATAATAACAAATAAACCAATAAAATTTTTATGTAACGGAGAAAAAATAGATAAAATAAAAATATTTGAACCAAAAAAAATAGTTAATAAAATAATAGGGATGGAAGATGTAACATCTTTAATAGAAAAGATAAATTTACAAATAAAAAAAGACAAATATATTTCTAATAAAAATAAAATAAACAAAAAAAATACATTTAATTTAAATAATTTTCTAGAACAAATTAATCAACTAAATAAAATGGGAGGAATAGAAAAAATAATAAATAAAATACCTTTTAAATATGTAAAAAAAAATGAAAAATTAAAAAAATTTAATGATGATATAATTAAAAGTTTCAAAACAATAATACTTTCAATGACAAAAAAGGAAAGAGAAAATCCTAAAATAATAAAAGGATCTAGAAAAAAAAGAATAGCTTTAGGTTCAGGATCAACAGTTCAGCAAATTAATATATTATTACAAAAATTTAATAATGTAAAAAAAATTATGAAAAAAATAAAAATAAATGGAACAAAAAATTTTTTGAAAAATTTTTTTACGAATAAAATTTTTTAAAAAAAAATGAGAAAAATATAATATGATAAAAATAAGACTTTCAAGAAAGGGATCTAAAAAAAGACCATTTTATAAAATTATAGTGTCAGATGTAAGATTTCCTCAAAATGGTAGATTTATAGAAAAGATAGGGTATTATGATCCTATAAAAAAAAATTTAAAAAAAAATTTTTATGTTTCAGAAGATAGAATGCAATTTTGGTTAACAAGAGGAGCAGTATTTTCAAAAAGAGTAAAAAGTATAATAAAGAAAAATAAATTATGCTTATAGCTGGTAAAATAATAAAATCATATGGAATATTAGGTTGGTTAAAAATAATTTCTTTTACAGAAAAAAAAGAAAAAATATTTGAATATTCTCCATTATATATATATATAAACAAAAAATATAAAGTTATAGAAATAGAAAAATGGAAAAAAAATAAAAAAAAAATATTAATAAAAATTTTAAACATATCAAACAGAACAGAATCAGAAAAATTTGTTAAAAAAAATATATTTATAAAAAATTCTTCCTTACCTAATTTATTAAATGATGAATATTATTGGAAAGATATAATAAAATGTAAAATATTTAATAAAAAAAATATATATTTAGGAAAAGTATATAAAATTATAGATACACAAACATATGATATATTAGTAATAAAAACAAATAAAAAAAAAATTAAAAAAAAAGAAATTTTAATACCATTTATATTAAAAAAATATATAAAAAATATAGATTTATATAAAAAAAAAATAATAATAAAAAACTATTCAAATTTTATTTAAAATAGTACATGAAAAAAAAAAATAATACTACAATAAATATTGTAACAATATTTCCTAAAATGTTTAAAACTATATTAAAATATGGAATAATACATAAATCTATAAAATCTAAAATATTAAAAATAAAATTTTGGAATCCAAGAAAATTTACAAATAAAAAAAATAAAAATATAGATGATACACCTTATGGCGGTGGACCTGGAATGATAATGAATCCATATCCATTATATAAAACTATAAAACACATAAAATCATTATATAAAAAAAAAAATATAAAAACTATTTATCTATCTCCTCAGGGAAAAAAGATAAACAAAAAAAATATATTAAATATATTAAAATATAATAAAATAATATTAATTTGCGGCAGATATGAAGGAATAGATGAAAGAATAATATTTAAAGAAGTAGATGAAGAAATATCTATAGGAGATTATGTTTTATCTGGAGGAGAAATACCATCAATGGTATTAATAGAATGTATTGTTAGATTTATACCTGGAATTTTAAAAAAGAAATGTATTAAAGAAGATTCATTTTTCAATGGATTATTAGACTATCCTAACTATACTAAACCTAAAAAATTTAAAGGAATGAAAGTACCAAAAGTTTTATTATCAGGAAATCATAAAAATATAAAATTGTGGAAAATTAAAGAATCATTAAAAACAACTTTAAAAAAAAGACCAGACCTATTCAAAAAAAAATTAAAAAAAAATAAAAAAAAAATTTTAAATATATTCAAAAAAAAATATAAAAAATAATATTAAATAAAAATAAGATGAAAATTTGTGAAAAAAATTATAAATAAAATAGAAAATGAAAATATATCAAAAAATATATTAACATTTAGGCCTGGTGATACAATTAATGTACAAAGTTGGATATCAGAAGGTGAAAAAAAAAGAATACAAAATTTTGAAGGAATAGTTATTTATGTTAAAAATAAAGGATTTAGATCATCATTTTGTGTTAGAAAGATTTCTAATGGAGAAGGAATAGAAAAAGTTTTTAAAAAATATTCTCCTATAATAAAAAAAATAGAAATAAAAAAATATGGAAAGGTAAAAAAATCTAAATTATATTATATAAGAAATTTACATGGAAAATCTTATAAAATAAAAGAAAGAAAAATTAAAAAAAAAATTAAATAAAATTCTAAAATTTTTTTAATTTTAAGATCATGCAGTATACCTGCATGATATAAATATTTTTATTTTTAATAAAAATTTTTAAACTTAAATTTAAAAATACTTTTAAAAAAAATTTTTATTTATATTTTTAATATTTAAATTTAATATTTATAAAAATTTTAAAAAATATATATATTTATTAAAATAATATATTATTAATATTATTTTATGTAAAAACTTATAAAAAATATTTTTATGAAAAAAAAAACAGTTCTACTAATAAATGGACCTAATTTAAATTTATTAGGAAAAAGAGAAAATAAGATATATGGAAAAATTACTTTAAAAAAATTAGTAAAAAAATTAAAAAAAAAAGCAAATTTTTTTAAAATTCATTTAAAAACATTTCAATCTAATTCTGAATCTAAATTAATTAAAAAAATACAAATATCAAAAAAAATAGTAAAATATATTATAATAAATCCGGCAGCGTATACACATACTAGTATAGCATTAAGAGATGCCTTATTATCAGTAAATATTCCATTTATAGAAATACATATATCTAATATATATTCTAGAGAAAATTTTAGGGCAAATTCTTGGTTTTCTGACATTTCTTCTGGAATAATATGCGGATTAGGAATAAAAGGATATTTTTTAGCATTAGAAGCAATATATGATAAAATAATAAAAGAAAAATAAAAATAATTATTAAAATTTATATAATAAATATAAATTTCTTTTTGCACTTTTCTTTTTTTAAATAGAAAAGTGCAATATTATTAAAAATTGTTTTTTAAAACTGTGACCAATTTTTTAATATCTTCAGGCAAATTAGAACAAAATTTTAATTTTTTTTTTGTTTTAGGATGCTTAAACTTTATCATAACAGAGTGCAATGCTTGTCTTGGAAATTTTTTTATATAATCAAAACAATTTTTTTTTAAACAATGTATATTTCTATTATCAAAATATTTTTTATCTCCTACTACTGGATGATTAATATGTAAAAAATGCGCTCTTATTTGATGAGTTCTACCAGTTTGTAATTTTATTCTTAGATGTGTACAATTAGAAAATCTATTAATAACTTTATAATAAGTAACTGCCTTTTTACCATGTTTATTAACACACATTTTAGTTTTAAAAAATTTATGACGTTTTATGGGAGCTGAAATATATCCATCAGAAAATATATTTCCAATTACAATAGCTTCATATTCTCTTACTATTTTTCTTTTTTTTATTAATTTTAAAAGTTTATAATAAGAAAATAAATTTATTGCTATAACTAATAATCCAGTAGTATTTTTATCAAGTCTATGCACTATACCTGCTCTAGGAATGTTATTAGATTCCTTAAAATAATACAATATAGCATTTAATATAGTTCCTGTTTGGTTACCATTACCAGGATGCATTATAATATTATTTTTTTTATTTATTATAGCTATATATTTATCTATATATATAAAATTTAAAAAAATATTTTCTGGGAAAAAAATTTTTTTTTTATATGATTTTTCTATAAACATTATTATAGAATAATTAATCTTTTTACTAGGTTTTTTACAAACAATTCCGTTTAAAAAAACTTTTCCATTAATAAAAAAATGTTTAATTTTTGATCTAGAATATTTAGAAATTTTTTTTTGTAAAATAACATCTATTCTATATTTTTTTTTCAAATTAATAAAAAATACATTTTTACTTCCAACTTTATAATTCATAAAAAATATTGTAATAAAAATAAAAAAAAAATTTAAAATTATTTTTTAAAAAATAAAATACATAATTAATTTTTCTTATAATTATTTTTAGAAAATTTAATAAAAACAAAGATTCTAAAAATAATATAATTAAATATAATAAATACCATAAATAAAACATAAATTACTATAATTAAATTTATTTTAATATTTTTGAAATAAGATATATATTAAAATTAAAATTATAAATACAAATTATACATTAAAAAAAATATAAAAGATAAATAAAATGAAAATAAAATATAATGAAATAAAAAAAATATTTTTAAACTTTTTTAAAAAACATGGTCATAAAATAATTAAGGAAGGATCAATAATACCTAAAAAAGATAAAACATTACTTTTCACAAATGCTGGAATGAATCAATTTAAAGAATATTTTTTAGGAAAAAAAAATATAAAATATAATAAAATTGTAACATCTCAAACATGTATTAGAACAGGAGGTAAACATAATGATATAAAACAAGTTGGGATGACTTCACATCATCATACTTCATTTAATATGTTAGGAAATTTTAGTTTTGGAAGTTATTCTAAAGAAAAAGCAATTTTATATGCGTGGAAATTATTAACTAACAAAAAATATTTTAATTTAGAAAAAAAAAAATTGTTTATAACAGTAAATTATAAAGATATGGAAACTTATAAAATATGGTTAAATATAATAAAAATATCAAAAAAAAATATAAAAATATCAAAAAAAAATAGCTCTGATAATTTTTGGGAAATGGGAAAAACAGGTCCATGCGGTCCATCAACAGAAATATTTTATAAAAAATATTATACAAAAAATAAAAAAAAAATAAAATATTTTGTAGAAATATGGAATATAGTTTTTATACAATATAATAAAATTAAAAAAAATAAATTTGTTAAATTAAAACACTTATATATAGACACAGGAATGGGTTTAGAAAGAATAACATATATATTACAAAAAAAATCATCTACTTATGAAATAGACATTTTTAAAAATATTAGAAAAAAAATAATTAAAATAAGTAAATCTAAAAAAATATGTAAAAAGTCTATTAATATAATTATAGATCATATTAGAACCGCGAATTTTATAATGTCAGAAGGAATAATACCTTCAAACAAATATCAAGGATATATATTAAGAAAAATAATTAGAAGAATAATAATATATGGATATAATATAAATATAAAAATTCCATTTTTATATACATTAATAAAAGAAATAATAAAAGATAATAAAAATAAGATATATAAAAAAAAAATAAAAAAAATTTTAGAAAACGAAGAAAAAATTTTTAAAAATACTATTAATAGTGGTTTTAAATATTTAAAAAAAAATATATTAAAAAAAAATATAAACGAAAAAAAAATTTTTTATCTATATGATACATTAGGTTTCCCAATAAATACTTCTATAAAAGAATGTAAAAAAAATAATATAAAAATAAACAAAAAAAAAATATTAAAAATAATAGAAAAAAAAAAAAAAATAAATAAAAAAAATAATAAATTTAAAGAAAAATATAAAAATTATATTTTAAATTTAAGAAAAACAAAATTTTTAGGATATAAATTAAAAAAAATAAAAAGCAAAATTTTAGATATATATAAAAAAAAAAAGAGAAAAAATATAATAAAAAAAAAGGAAAAAGGTGAAATTATATTAAAAAAAACAACTTTTTTTGGTGAATCTTCTGGTCAAATTGGAGATTCAGGTAAAATATATAACAAAAATTCTATATTTTTAGTAAAAAACACTAAAAAAATAAATAATACCATAATTCATATAGGCAAAGTAATAAAAGGAAACTTTTTTATAAAAGATAAAATAAAAACAAAAATAGATTATAAAAAAAGACTATCTATACAATCCAATCATACATCAACTCATATTCTTCATAAAACTTTAAAAAAAATTCTTGGAAAAAAAATAAAACAAAAAGGATCAAATATTAAAAAAAAATATTTTACATTTGACTTTTCATATAATAATAAAATATTAGAAAGTGAAATTTATAAAATAGAAAAAACTGTAAATAAGGAAATAAGAAAAAATAATATTGTAAAAACAAATATAATTAATGAAAAAGAATACAAAAAATTTTATAAAAAAAATAATTTAGAAAAAAAAAAATACGACACTATAAGAATAGTAAAAATAGGAAATTTTTCTTTAGAACCATGTTCAGGAACTCATGTTAAAAATACAGGAGAAATAGGAATATTCAAAATTTTTAAAATATATAAAATATCAAATAAAAATTATAGAATAAAATCTTTTACAGGAAAATATGCATTAAAAGAAATATATAAAAACGAAAAAATAATAAATAATATATCAATAAAAAACAAAATAAATAAAAAAAATATATTAAAATATATTAATTTAATAAATAAAAAAAATGAATTATTAGAAAAAAAAATATTTTTATTACAAGAAAAATTATTAAATAAAAAAATAAAAAAAGTATTAAAAAATATATTCAAAATAAATAAATTTTATATAGCAATAAAATTTTTAAAAAATCAAAATAATATATTAATAAGAAAATTTATAGATAAAATAGAAAAAATAAAAAATAAAATAATAATAATAATAGCAAATGTAAAAAATAAAAATATATCTATAATTGTAAAAGTTTCAAAAAATATGCCAAAAAAAATAAGTGCTAAAAAAATATTAAAAATAATAAACTTAAAAACTAATGGAAATGGAGGAGGAAAAAATAATTTAGCTCAAGGAGGCAATAAAAACATAAATTTAACAAAAAAAATATTAAAAGAAATAAATATTTGGTTTCCATATAAATAAAATAAATTTTTTTTAAAAATATTTTAACATAAATAAAAATATTATATTAATATAAAAAGGAAAAATTATGCTTATACTAACTCGAAGAATAGGAGAAACTTTAGTAATAGGTGATGAAATAACAGTAACCGTATTAGGAATAAAAGGAAATCAAGTAAGAGTTGGTATAAATGCCCCAAAAAATATATCTGTACATAGAGAAGAGATATATGAAAGAATTCAATCAGAAAAAAAAATAGTTAAATAAAATAACACGTCTTGCTTTGATTATAAGCAAGACGTAGTTAAAATTTTATAAAAAAACATTTGACTTAATGTTCAAAAAAAGTAAAATCTAATTTGTAACAAAAATATTTGGTGAGATGACCGAGAGGCTTAAGGTATTCCCCTGCTAAGGGAACATACACAAAAAATGTATCGAGGGTTCGAATCCCTCTCTCACCTATTTTTAATATTAAAAATATTTTTTAATAAAATAAAAATTTTATTTTTAACATAAAAATTAGCATCCGTAGCTTATTAGGATATAGCACTCAGCTACGAACTGAGAGGTTGAAGGTTCGAATCCTTCCGGATGCAATATACAAAATTATAATATTTTTAAATATTAAAATTAAAAATATTTTTTTTTAATAAACAATTATTTAAAATATTAAAAATATGGAGTAAAAATTTTGATATCAAAATATTTTTGCAACTTAAAATGGATAAAAAAAAATAAAAAAATATTTAAAAAAATTTGTAGAGGAATAGAAAGAGAATCTATAAGAATAGATAAAAATGGAAATTTTTCTAAAAAATCTCATCCTGAAAAACTAGGATCTTCATTAACACATAAATGGATAACTACTGATTTTTCAGAAAATTTAATAGAATTTGTAAGTCCAAAAACAAAAAGTATTAAAAAATTAAAAAGATTTTTAAAAGATATATATATATATACAATAAATAATTTAGATAAAGAAATGTTATGGCCTCTTAGCATTCCTCCATATTATCCAAAAAATGAAAAAATAATAAAAATAGCACAATATGGAAATTCATACATAGGAAAAAAAAAAGAACTATATAGAATAGGATTAAAAAATAGATATGGAACTTATAAAAATATAATATCTGGAATACATTACAATTTTTCTTTTCCTATAGAATTTTGGAAAAAATATGTAAGAAAAAAAAAAATAAATAAAAATATAATTTCAAAAGGATATATGCATATAATAAGAAATTATTATAGATTTGGTTATTTTATATCATATGTTTTTGGAGCTTCTCCATATATCTCAAAAAAAATTAAAATAAAAACAAAAAAATATAATCTTAAAAAAAAAAGAGATATATTGTTTTCAAAATGGTCTACTTCATTAAGAAACAGTAAACTAGGAAATTATAATAATATAAAAAAAAAAATAAAAATTAAATTTAACTCTTTATCAGAATATATAAAAAAAGTAAAAAAAGCACTAAATACAAAAGAAAACAAATTTAAAAAAATAAAAATTAATAAGCAACAAATAAATGATAATATAATACAATTAGAAAATGAACTATATATTCAAATAAGACCAAAGCAAAATACTAAAAAAAACGAAACTCAAATAAATGCTTTAGAAAAAAGAGGAATAAAATATATAGAAATAAGATCATTAGATATAAATCCATTTACTAATATAGGAATAAAAAAATATCAAATTCTTTTTTTAGATTTATTTTTAATTTGGTGTATATCTATAAAATCTCCATATATAAAAAAATCTGAAATGAAAAAAATAAATACAAACTGGGAAAATATATGTATAAATGGAAAAAAATCTGGACAAAAAATATATATAAATAAAAAAAAAAAAACATTTATAAAAATTAGTTTTAAAATATTAAATAAAATAAAAAAAATTGCTAAGATATTGGATTCTAATACAAATTTAAAAGAATATGAAGAATCTTATAAAAAAGTTAAAAAAATTTTAAAAAATAAAAAATTAACATATTCTTCAAAAATTCTAAAAAATATAAAAAAATATGGTATTAAAAATTTTGGTTTAAAAATTTCTAAAAAATATTTAAAAAAAAGTATAGGAAAAAAAATAAAAAATAAAAATAAAATAAAATTTATTAAAGAAAAATACATATCAATAAAAGAAAAAAAAATAATTGATAAAAAATGTAAATATATTAAATAATATATTTTTAAATAAAAAATATTATTTTTTTATTTCTTCTATTTTGTTTTCATAAGAAATCAAAGCAATATCTGCTTTTCTAATAGAAAATATTCCTACAGTAACTACTCCTGGTATATTGTTTATTTTTTTTTCTAATTTTACAGGATCTTTTAAAAATATATTATATATATCTATAATAATATTATTATAATCTGTTAAAAAATTCTTTCTTAATACTGGATAACCACCTAATTGAATTATTTTATTTTTTACAAAAGAATAAGAAATAGAAATAATTTCTACAGGAATTGGATTATTTTTTCCCAAAATACTAACTTTTTTAGTAAAATCTGCTATACAAATAAAAGTTTTTGACATACCTGCTAAAATTTTTTCTCCTGTTAAAGCTCCTCCACCTCCTTTTATCATTTGCATATTATTATTTATTTCATCTGCGCCATCTATATAAATTTCTATACTATCTATTTCTTTAGTGTCAAATATTTTTATATTATATTTTTTTAAATAAAAGCTAGAAATTTTAGAACTAGATACAACACCTCTTATATAATTAGAAATTTTTTTTAATTCTTTTATAAAAGTTATTACTGTACTACCTGTTCCTATTCCTATAATAGAATCTTTATTAATATATTTTAATGCAGCAATAGAAGACATCTTCTTTAATTTTTTTATATTCATAAAAATAATCTTACATAGAAAACGTTGAAAAATTCAAAAAAAATGTTAAAAACTGGGGCACCTGGATTCGAACCAGGGATCCCGGTATCAAAAACCGATGCCTTAACCACTTGGCCATGCCCCAAAAAAAATAAATTTTATTAAATAAATAAAATACGGAGAGCGAGATTTGAACTCGCATGCTTTACAAGCGTCAGAACCTAAATCTGATGCGTATACCTATTCCGCCATCTCCGCTATATTTTTAAAGTTTTTACATAAATTAAAAAAAATCTTAGCTATGACGGGAATCGAACCCATGACCTCAGCGTTATGAGTGCTGCGCTCTAACCATCTGAGCTACATAGCTATTATTATAAAAATTATTAATAAAAACATTTTTAAAATTAAAATATACTAAATTATACATAAATTATCAACAAATTTTGAAAATGTTTTTAAAAATAAAAAAATAAAAAATACATCTAAATTATTATATAATAAAAAAATTATGATAAATAATTTATAAAAAAAATGAAAATAAATAAAAATAAAAAAATAAATACAAATTTTATATATAAAATAATTGAAAAAGACATACTTAAAAATAATTCATTAAATATAAAAACAAGATTTCCTCCAGAACCAAATGGTCATCTGCATATAGGTCATGCAAAATCAATTTTTATAAATTTTAATATATCAAAAAAATATTTAGGTAAATGCAATCTAAGATTTGACGACACTAATCCATCTAAAGAAAAAATTAAGTATATAAATTCTATAAAAAAAGATATAAAATGGTTAGGATTAAAATGGAACGAAAATATAAAATATGCATCTAATTATTTTAAAATATTTTATAAATATGCAATGATATTAATAAAAAAAGGATTAGCATACGTAGATAATTTAACAAAAAATCAAATAAGAAAATATAGAGGAAGTTTGATAAAAGAAGGAAAAAATAGTCCATTTAGAAACAGAAAAATTGAAAAAAATATAAATTTATTTAAAAAAATGAAAAATGGATATTTTAAAGATGGAAGTATATGTCTTAGAGCCAAAATAAATATGAAATCAAAAATAATAATAATGAGAGATCCAGTATTATATAGAGTTATAAAGATAAAAAAACATCATCAAACTAAAAATAAATGGTGTATATATCCTACATATGACTTTTCTCATTGTATATCGGATTATATAGAAAAAATTACTCATTCTATTTGTACTACAGAATTTACAAATAATAAAATTTTATATAATTGGATACTAAAAAATATAGGAACTAAAAATAGACCAAAACAATATGAATTTTCTAGATTAAACATCGAAAACAACATTATTTCTAAAAGAAAAATAAAAAAATTAATAAAAAAAAAAATAGTAAAAAATTGGTCAGATCCAAGATTATTAACAATATCAGGATTAAGAAAAAGAGGATATACTCCTATATCAATAATGAATTTTTGTAATTATATAGGAGTAACTAGAAAAGAAAATTTTATACAAATGTCTTATTTAGAACATTTTATAAAAGAAGATTTAAAAAACAAAGTAAAAAGAGCTATGGCTGTATTGAATCCTATAAAAATTATAATATATAATTTGCCAAAAAATTATAAAAAAATAATAAAAATACCAAATCATCCTAAAATAAAAAAATTTGGCACACAAAAAATTGTTCTTAGAAAAGAAATATATATAGAAAAAGAAGATTTTGAAGAAACATCAAAAAATAAAAAAAAACTTTTTATAAATGGAAAAGTAAAATTAAGATATTCATATTTTATAAAAGCTAAAAAAATAAAAAAAAATAAACTAAATAAAATAGAAAAAATTTATTGCAAATGTTATAAAAACATAATTAATAAAAAAAATAAAAAAAAAAAAAAAATATCAATAATACATTGGGTATCTATAAAAGATTCTATTAAAACAAAATTTAAAATATATAAAAACTTATTTAAAACTAAATATCCTGAAAAGAAAAAAAATATGATACAATATATAGATAAAAAATCAAAAAAAGTTAAAATAGGTTTTTCACAAAAAGATATATTATCTAAAATTTTAAAAAATTATATACAATTTGAAAGAATTGGATATTTTATGTTAAATAATTTAAAAAAAAATAAAAATATTACTTTCACATGCATAACAAAATTCAAAAAATAATATAATTTTATAAAATATTTTTAAAAACTATTTTAAATAAAAATTAAAAAAAAATGATAAAAATAAAAAAAATATTTGCTAGAGAAATAATAGATTCTAGAGGATATCCTACAATAGAATCTGAAGTATATTTAGAAGATGGATCTTTTGGTAAAGCAAGTGTCCCTTCAGGAGCTTCTACAGGGTCAAAAGAATCATTAGAACTTAGAGATAATAATAAAAAATATTTTTTTGGACAAGGAGTATTAAAAGCAGTTAAAAATGTTAATTGCATAATATCAAAAATATTAAAAAATAAAAATGCAAAAGAACAAGAAAAGATAGATGAAATAATGATAAAAGAAGATGGAACAAAAAATAAATCTAATTTAGGATCTAATGCAATACTTTCTGTGTCGTTATCTGTGGCTAAAGCATATGCCAAATATAAAAAAATTAATTTATATGAACATATATACAAATTATCTGATCAAAAAGAAAAAATAATAGTTCCTAGACCTATGATTAATATAATAAATGGAGGAAAACATTCTAATAATAATTTAGATATACAAGAATTTATGATACAACCATCAAAAAATATATCAATAAAAAAATCTATTAGAATGGGATGTGAAATTTTTCATTCATTATATATAATATTAAAAAAAAATAACATAAGTATATCAGTAGGAGATGAAGGCGGTTTTGCACCAAACTTAAAAAATAATGAAGAAGCTTTAAAATTAATAGAAAAAGCAATTAAAAAAACAAAATATGTATTAGGAAAAGATATAAACATTGCTATAGATTGTGCTGGATCGGAATTATATAATAAATTAACAAATAAATATGAAATAAAAAGTGAAAACAAATTTTTAAATTATAAAGAATTTACAAAATATTTAAAAAAAATATCCAATAAGTATTTTATAAAATCTATAGAAGATGGATTAGAAGAAAATGATTGGAAAGGATTTCAATATCAAACAAAACATATTGGAAATGATATACAAATAGTAGGAGACGATTTATTTGTAACTAACCCTATAATATTAAAAAAAGGAATTTTAAAAAAAGCAGCAAATGCTATTTTAATAAAATTAAATCAAATAGGAACTTTAACAGAAACATTAAAAACTATTAATATAGCAAAAAAATATAAATATAATACAATTATTTCTCATAGATCTGGAGAAACAGAAGATACTTTTATATCAGATTTATCTATAGGAACTATATCAGGTCAAATAAAAACAGGATCTATGTCTAGATCAGAAAGAACTTGCAAATACAATAGACTAATTAGAATAGAAGAAAAATTAATTAAAACAAAATATGAAATAAAAATATAAAAAATAAATTAAAACGTTTTTACAAAAATGAAAAATAAAACTTTTATAATAGATGGAACTAATTATATGTACAAATATTATTTTGCAATACCAATGTTAAAAAATAATGTTGGAAAACCAATAAACATAATATATGGATTTATTAATATGATTAATATAATTTATAAAAAATATAATCCAAAAAAAATAATATTTGTATTTGATTCAAAAAAAAAAAATTTTAGGAAAAAAATATATAAAAAATATAAAAAAAATAGACCTATTATGCCTAAAGAAATTATAGATCAAATAAAACCATTAAATTTTTTAATAAAAAATCTTGGAATACCTATAGTAAGTATACCACTAATAGAAGCAGATGATGCTATTGGAATATTATCAAAAATAGAAAACAAAAAAAAAAATTTAGTATTTATATTGACTAATGATAAAGATATGTATCAGATAATAAATTCAAAAACATTTATTTTAAAAAATTTTAATAAAATAATAGGAAAAGAAGAAGTAAAAAAAGAATATAAAATTTTTCCAAAAAATATTCCAGATTACCTATCGTTAGTAGGAGATAGATCTGACAATATACCAGGAGTACCATGCATAGGAAAAAAAACAGCACAAAAACTTATAAAAAAATATAAAAATTTAAAAAATATATATAAAAATATAGAAAAAATAAAATATTTAAACATAAAAAATAAGATAAAAATAATAAAAAATTTAAAAAGAAAAAAAAAAGAAACAATTTTTTCATTAAATCTTACTAGATTAAATTTGCATTTTAAAATAAAAAGTAAATTTAAAAATTTAAAATTAAAAAATCCAAATATAAAAAAATTAAATATATTTTTTAAAAAAAATAAATTTAAATATAAAATAATAAATTAAAAATATAAAGTTTTAATAAAAAATAATAAATATAAAATATTTTTTAAATAATTATTTTTTATTAAAAAATAAAAAAATAAATAATGAATAATAACTAAAACATTTTATTATATAAAATATGAAAAAAATAAAAAATATAGCAGTAATAGCTCATGTAGACCATGGAAAAACAACATTAATAGATAAATTATTAAGATCATCTACACAATTTAAAGAAAAAAATAATAAAGAAAATAGAATAATGGACTCTAATATTTTAGAAAAAGAAAGAGGAATTACAATATTATCAAAACATGCATCCATATTTTGGAAAAAATATAAAATAAATATAGTAGATACTCCAGGACATGCAGATTTTGGTGGAGAAGTAGAAAGAATAATGTCAATGGTAGATTCAGTTTTATTAATAGTAGATTCTTTAGAAGGACCTATGCCTCAAACAAGATTTGTTACCAAAAAATCTTTTTTATATAATTTAAATCCTATAGTAGTAATAAACAAAATAGATAGAAAAAATTCTAGACCAGAATGGGTTTTAAATAAAATATTTGACTTATTTATAAATCTTAATGCAAATGAAAAACAATTAGATTTTCCAATAGTATATACTTCTGCATCATTAGGAACTTCAGGTACAGATTTAAAAAAAATAAAACATAATATGATTCCTCTAATAAAAACAATAATAAATCATACTCCAACTCATAAAATAAAAAAAAATACAAATTTAAAATTGCAAATATCTCAAATAGATTATGATAATTATTTAGGAAATATAGGAATAGGAAAAATAAAATCTGGAAAAATAAAAAAAAATCAAACTGTTTATATAAAAAATAATAAAAACAAAAAAAAAATTGGAAAAGTTAATAAAATATTACATTATTGTGGTTTAGAAAAAATAGAAATAAAAAAATCTAATGCAGGAGAAATAGTTTTAATATCAGGATTAGAAGACATAGAAATATCTGATACTATATGTGATAAAAAAGATATTAAACCATTTCCTGATTTATCAATAGATAAACCCACAGTAAAAATATTTTTATCAGTAAATACATCTCCGATTGCAGGAAAAGAAGGAAAATATTTAACTTCTAGACAAATATTAAATAGATTAAAACAAGAAAAATCTAAAAATGTTTCTTTAGAAATAGATTATAAAAATAATTCAAACACATTTTGTATATCAGGTAGAGGAGAATTACATTTATCTATCCTAATAGAAACTATGAGAAGAGAAGGATTTGAAATGGAATTATCTAGACCTAAAATAATTTTTAAAAAAGATAAAGAAAAAATATATGAACCATATGAAAATTTAATAATTGATATAGAAAAAAAACATCAAGGAAGCATAATGAACTTTATTGGAGAAAGAAAAGGAGATTTAAAAAATATAATTTCAAGCAATGAAAAAAATAGAATATGTTTAGACTATAACATTTCTAGTAGAGCACTAATAGGATTTAGATCCGAATTTAATAATATAACTTCAGGAACTGGAATATTTTATTCTTCATTCTACAAATATGATATAAAAAAAAATTATAAAATAGGACAAAGAAAAAATGGAGTTTTAATATCTAACAAAAGAGGAAAAGCATTAGGATTTTCTTTATTTTCATTACAAGAAAGAGGAAAATTATTTATTTCTCATGGTGAAGAAGTATATGAAGGTCAAATAATAGGAATTAATAATAGAACAAATGATTTAACAGTAAATTGCCTATCTGGTAAAAAATTAACTAATATGAGAGCGTCTGGAACAGATGAAGCTATAAATTTAATAAATCCAATAACTATAACATTAGAAAAAGCATTTAATTTTATAAATGATGATGAACTCATAGAAATAACACCAAAAAAAATAAGATTAAGAAAAAAATATTTAACAGAAAGTGAAAGAAAAAAATATAAAAAATAAAACTACTTATTAAGTAAGTTATTCAATAATCTAGAATATTTATATTTATTATGAATAGTTTTTAATCTTTCAGATTTTATTATTATTTTAATATTTTTTAATGTTTTATTAAAATCATCATTAATGATTAAATAATCATATTTTTTATAATTTTTTATTTCTTTAGAAAAATTTTTCATTCTATTTATTATATTTATTGTACTATCTTGATTTCTAAGTTTTAATCTTTTTATTATCTCTATTTTAGAAGGAGGTAATATAAAAATACTTTTAGCGAATTTAATTTTTTTTTTTATTTGACAAGCACCTTTATAATCAATATCTAAAAATATATCTCTACCTATAATAATATTTTCATATAATGTATTAAAATTAGTACCATAATAATTATTAAAAACTTTTGAATATTCTACAAATTTTTTTTTATTAATCATATTTTTAAAAATTTTTTTAGAAACAAAATTATAATGTATTTTATCTATTTCTTTTTTTCTTTTTAATCTAGTAGTATAAGAAATAGATAAAAATATATTATTTAAAATATTCTTACTAATAAAATTTTGTAATAAACTAGATTTACCGGTACCGCTAGGTGCTGAAAAGATAAAACATGTACCATAATTTTTATTATTTTTCATATAATTAATATTTTATATAAAATTTTTTAAAAAAAATATACTTTTTTTAATATTTTCTATTTTAAATAAAACTTTTTCATCAACAAAATTATTAAAAATACATTGAACTAAAACAAAATTTTTTATTTTAATAGAAAACAAAACTGTTCCAAAAAAAATCAAATCATTATTTAAAATTTTAAAAACTCTAGATCCTATTATTGGTTTTTTTTTTGAAATACTATATATTAAAAATATTTTTTTTTTATTAAAATTCTTATATTTTATTTTAGATAAAATTTCTTGACCCTTATAACAACCTTTATTAAAACTTAAAGCATTAAACTTTTCTAAATTTAAAGAAATTGGATTAAATTTTTTACAATTTTCTATTTCTAATATTGGAAATCCAAACTTCATTGATATAAAATCCCATGCTATACATTTCTTTATTTTAAATTTTTTAAAAAATTTTTTTTTAAAAAAATCAACTTCTTTATTAGAAACAATAATTATGAATCTTTCTATTTCATTATCTATTTTTAAAAAAATAAAATTATTTTTTTTTATTACATTAAATTTATTAAAAGATATTTTAAAACATTTTTCTAATAAAGTTTTAGATTTTTTTCCAAAAATACCAAAAATTTTTATTTTTTTTTTTATTAAAATATCAACTTTAGAAAATTCAGAATATTTTTTAATTTCATCAAATTGTATTTTAGAAATACTATTTCTATGCAGACAAGCATAACTATTATTAAAATAATCAAAAATTAAAAATATACTTATTATTTTACCTTTTATATTACAACATGTA